>NZ_JBHFNP010000227.1:0-1682 GCF_041929235.1 Microseira sp. BLCC-F43 | reverse complement strand
GAGAGGATGTACTCTTTTTCCAGAGAGCATTTATCAATGGAACACTTACGACTATCGCACCAATCTTTTATCTCTCGAAGCGCATAGTTGTAGGCACGACGACAGATATCCATCCACTCAACGAATTGCTGCTCTTGAGCGGTATCTGGATAGATTCGATAGCGGTGAGTGATTGTCAGCATTCCACTATAATACTGGGTTTACTGGCTAGGGAGCATATAAAAATTATGGCGTGGGTCTTATAGCTCCCCCAGACCCCCACAAAAAGATAAATATGGGAATAAACCGGCACATAAACCGTCTGACCCATCACTGTTTTAAAGGTATCGTTGAGGGTAACGACCTTAAGTTGAGGAGTAGGCTGCTGTGCAGGCTGCGATCCCGTACAGGCTACTAGGATGAGACTGGCGATCGCAAGATAAAAACGTGGGTATCGCTTCATCAGTAGTTTGGATGTTGAGTCCCCATCAATGTCGCTCGCTGCCCATCGTACCGCTTCTAACACACTGGGTAAATGCTCGCCGAAATAGACTGGTCATAGACAAGCCCGTGACGAGCAAGCCCAACAACCCAACGCCTGTAATAATGGGAAACACTCCGTCAAGTCCGAAGGTTTCCAAGGTATGAAGGTGGACGAGAAACCTTGCCAATTGGCGCTGATGCAGCGCTTTCGCAATCGGGAAAGCGATTCCGGTAACGATCGTCAGCAATAAAGGTAGAGCAAAAGCGATCGCTAGCCAGCGATGATACTTACGCCAGAGGCGTTTGATCCGAGAAACTTGGTGAAACATTAGCGACTTCCTCTGAAAACCTGGGCTGTTGTTTTACCGTAAAATTGAGCGACTCAAAGACCTGACGCAGAGAAACGGTGGTAGACCGGGGTGGTAACCGTTTGCCTTTCAATGTCTGGTTGCTGAGAATTTGAGCCAAAGTAGAGGTAGTACGCATAGTGAGAGAGTAAGAAATCGAACGATTGCCTGGTTCGATGTTCAAATCTTACAAACGAGCCCCACTGTTCCACATGGATCCAACTTCCTAACTTGGCATAGGACTAAAGTCCCGATTTGATTGGGAGTTTGGTCACACAGTCCTCGGTTCAAATCTAGGCAGTCAGACTCTGGAAACAACCATCCGGTCTGAAATACAGTAGAAGGAAGCATCGCTCCCACTCGATCTTTCCGACTTCCCCTTGCCGCCATGCACCGACCTTCGGCCTTTCCCAACCATTCGTTCCGCCTGATTTTGTATCTGGAATGGATTCTGCTGGGGATAACGCTGTTGGGAGAGATTCGACCTACCCCCCATGAGATTAATGTTACGACCAGATTGTTATCGATTCTGACGCTGATGGTGTTCGGTCTGATGGGACTGGGACTTCCCGGCAAAACCCATCTAAACTGCGGGGTACTCCCGCCAGACCCGACAGGGTTGGCGGTGAGGGGGATAGCAGGTGAGCAACGAGTCCCACCCCTGAGTAAATTGATCAGCGTAGCTCTCAACCGCGAAGGGGTGGGCCTTGCGCGAACAATTAATCTGCGATTGCAGCTTGATTTTCAACATATTGTTTAATTTGGTCGATAGTAACGCCGCCACAGCTAGCCACAAAATAAGCTCCAGTCCAAAATACAGGCTGACGATAAACCAGATTAATTTGAGTGGCAAATTCCTTGCGAATTAACCGA
>NZ_JBHFNP010000226.1:0-45146 GCF_041929235.1 Microseira sp. BLCC-F43 | reverse complement strand
TTTGTTATTTCCTTCAACGGGATACCAGAGCAAATCACCTGCGACAAAGACATTATCCACGTTGGCAAACAAGATTTCTAGATTCTCTTTAATCGTGACAATCCAGCGAAATTGTTTTGTATTGTCTGACATTGGTTGTCCATCGCTGTCGGGGTAGATGATTTCTTTTGCTGTTTGGACGGGGAGTTGTTGTACCATTGCCGTTTGTGGCTTTGAGGGGATGATTTTAATCGTAGCTGTTGGGGATGGGACGAGATGCGATCGATGGTAGGGGCACGGCATCAACAAAATGGTTGGATTAGCAACAGGATCTAGGATGCCTTGCCCCAAAAGCGCCTTCAACCCCGCCACGGCAACAGCAAAGTATCCTCAATCGACTGTCGCACTTCCCGGCTGACATAACAATCGCTGTTGAGGCAGTCAACCAGCAACTTATTTGCGCCCTGGTATTGCTTTTGCAGTTTTTTCTGAGAGTCGCTGAACTGCCAGTCGTGACCGATGTTGCGGTGTTGAATCATTACGGATCTCAGTTCCTCAGTCCAGACTTGACCATTTGCCTGCCACCACCGCTGGCAATTTTCCCAGTCTCTTGTATCCGGTAGCTGGTGTTTGAGCTGTTTCAGCTGTCGCTGCAATTCAGGGTCGAGGGCGAGGTGGAGGGCGCGGTCGAGGGCGCGGTCGAGGACGGGGTCAAGGGCGCGGTCGAGGGCGCGGATGAGGGCGCGGTCGAGGGCGCGGACGAGGGCACGGTCGAGGGCGCGGTCGAGGGCGCGGTCGAGGGTGCGGTCGAGGGTGAAGTAAAAAGCTCGAACAGCAGCGGGTTTATCCGCTGCTTCTACAGAACGAGACTTTTCCTCAACCCAGACAAGGAACTGCTGCAATTTTTCATCACCTGCCAAGAGACTATCAATCTGGTGTTTCATTAACTGCAACAGATAGTCTGCACTGGGCAACATCCCCACCGTTAGCAAAAAAACTTCTCGCCAGCGCTTTTCAGTGATGTGACCGACTAAACTTTGCAGTGCTTGTTCCAAAGCTTGGGGGTTTGGACTTTCGACAATTTTTCTAGCCGTGAAATACTCGTGAAAACTTAGGTGCGAGAAAGAATAGATACATCTTGCCCGTTCTACCAACAATCCATGCTGCGCTTCAATTGATTTCAGCACCGCTTCGCTGTCCAACTGCAATGCCTCTGTGTCAGTGTTGGCATCGGGCAAGTTGCGGATGTAATCGGTGATATATCGTTCGACTTCTTTTTGTTTGAAAAAGTAATCGCCCCGTTCAAAGGTATCCAGGGCAATTTGGCTGAGTAAGTCTTCCTTTCTTTTCAGAGATAGCTTTTTATATACCTGGTCCCGCTCAATATTTCGCTTCGCGTCCCACTTTTTGAGCAGCACATCCAACCCTTCTTTATAAAGCTCGGAGCGATTCGACGGAAAGCTGCCGGATTCTTCAAACACCAAGCACAACAAGGTCAACAAAAGCGGGTTCGTTGCCAGTTCTCGGATTGGCTTGTCTTTTTTTAGTTTCTGGATAAATCGCTCTGCTTTAACCCGATCGTCTTTCCCTGAAAACCACCGATTAGCAAAGTAGGCAATTTGTTGAGCGTCAAAGTCAGCAATTTCAACTTCAGTAAACTGCTCAAAAGTATATTCCCGTGCGGCAATGCGACAAGTGATTACAAATTGGTTCCCGTCAAACTGCTTGGCAAAGTGATGGATTTGCTGCAAAACTCGACTACTATCAGATTCCCGCACTTCATCTAAACCATCGAGAAGAATCAGCAAGTTACCTTGTTTGAGTAACTGCTCTACAGAAGTATCATTTGATGCAAAGCCATAGCTACTAAATAGCTGAATCAAATAGTCCAATAAATCAGGCTGTTTCGGCATTTCCGCAAAGTCCTTGAGCGTAATAAATAGAGGAATTCGCTCTGCCTGAAACATCCCGCCAATACACTCGATTGCCAGATGCTTGAGAAACGTTGTCTTGCCAGCTCCCGGTTTACCCAAAATCATCAGTTTGGGATATTTCTTAACAGCATCTGGCCCTGGCACTCGTTTTTCAGTAATTCCGCTTAGTCCAAAGCGGTCAAAGTTATCAAAATCACACTCTTGCAGTAATTCAGGAATCTCTTTGCGCCTGCGTCCGGTAATTTTTTCCAGGATATTGACGTGGGTGTAGATGTGATTTAACCCGATAGGCGCAGTCATATCTAGCACCCGCATCGTGCCGCACTGCTTCTGAATCTTGTCGCGGATGGTTTCTCGTACTGTCTGCACCAAATCATCGATACTAGAAGGTTGTGGTTGCCCTACTGGTTCCAATTCTGCAATATCGCCCCACTCCAACCCCAATTCCGTGCAAATGGCTAGGAATAAACGCTTTTCAACAGCTTTTCCGCCAAAGAATTGACCGACAACTTGCCGGGTACAGCGAACGCACCCTGCCAGGTAGTCCTGTGTCCAACCTTTGCGTTCAAACGCTGCTTTAGCCTGTTCTCGTCCCGTTTGCGATACCCGAAGTGACCTTTCTGACCTTGCCATTACCTACTGCCGCTTGTACCTAATTTCCATCTTGCATTAGTAGCCTTGACCCGCCAGGGATTAAAATCGCCCTCTAATAGCGAACGTCGGTTAAAACGGACGGAAAACATTGTGAGAACTTACGCAAAGAAACTAAGGTGATATGAAAAATCGTCGGTGTGGGAACCAGAGATTGACCCATCACCTTAGTTTCTTTTCTCGTCTATGAAAAATCGTCGGTTTGGGAACCAGAGATTGACCCATCACCTTAGTTTCTGTTCTCGTCTATGAAAAATCGTCGGTGTGGGAACCAGAGATTGACCCATCACCTTAGTTTCTGTTCTCGTCGTGGGTCAGTCGCGATCGCAATCAGTCGGTTTTAACCGACTTCAGCTAAAAGCCCTTGGATTTTAATCCCTGGCGGGTGATGTTGGCGCGCAATGCTGGCGCGCGATACTGGCGCGCGATGCTGGCGGGTGCGAGAGGCAAACATAACTCTTACATAACCCCAACACCTTATTCTGACCACGTTGCGGGAATTATTAAAGATGCTGGAACAGTAGGGGCACGGCACCTTTAAGTTATCTCTATCTGCCAAAATATTTTGCTTGCCGTGCCCCTACATCCCTTAACCAAAAGAAAACCAGTATGCACAAAGTTAACCTGTCTCCCGCCTTCCTGCTAGTCTTCTCCACCGTCCTGTTCCTGACCATGCTTTCTGGCGGTACATCGGTTTGGCTGTCATCTCAACCCATCCTATCCGAGTATCAGGTGCGAATCTTGGAAAACAGCATCGCCAGCTGGCAAACAGGAATTGGCGGCATTGTTGGACTTTTGGGAACCCTGGCGGCTGAACTTTTGCAGGCGGAGGAAGACAAGGACGCTGAGAAACCGAAGTAGGGAACATCTTTAAGTTATCTATTTCTGCCACAATATTTTGAATGCCGTGCCCCGAAAGCCCCGCCATTGTGTAGGGGCACGGCAGCTTTAAGTTATCTCTCTCTGCCACAATATTTCGCCTGCCGTGCCCCTACATCAAACGCACCTGCGCTTTCTTGTTCTTGTGAGGTGGGCATCTTGCCCGCCCTCGTAAATTTATAGAACAGCAGGGGAAAACCCTGTGTCTAAAGACCAGGGTAACCGCTTTGATGTCGCATTTTTCGCTCCAGGGATTGCTAGCAATCTTGGAATTAGAGCGCTCGCGTGCTAACCCTTGAGGAAATTAGAGGTTAATCCATTTCCTCGAAATACACTATTACGCAGAAAATCTTGTAATAAATACGGCGGATCGTTATCCGGTTTACCTTGCACAACCCGACGCAAAAGCCATAAAAGATATCCCAAAATCCAGGCTGTATCGGCAAGAAATGCGCTCAACCAACCATAGTTTTTCAGAAAATACCTGCGCCTGGAATCAAACCAATATTGCGGCAAACGCTTAGGTGCAATATTCGGAGCGTGTACCCCCGAACTTTGTCCAACAAAATGGATAATGCGACTTTGAGGCACATACCAGCAACTCCAACCCGCTGTTAAAGCTCGCCAACAAAAATCTGTTTCCTCATAATACATAAAATATTCTTCATCCAACAAACCCACCTGCTCAAACACTTCCCGACGGACAATTATGCTAGCTCCAGATACCCAATCAGTCTGCGTTGATGCTTCGGGAACAGGTGGCGCAACCACCCATTTTTCTAATAGCTTCGAGACGATACCCAAACGCAAGCCACCGTCCAATTCACTTAACACTGTATGAAAGCGAAAAGCCGACCTTTGCGGCGTACCATCTGGGTTTTCCAAGCGACTACCCGCAATTCCCACCCTGGGATGAGAGTCCATAAATTCTACCAGCGCACCGATAGCCCCAGGATGAACAATTGTGTCTGGGTTGAGTAACAAAATATAACGGGGGGGATTAGTTGACCCCAGTGCCTTGCGGACGGGTGCATTATTGCCGAAAGCAAATCCACCATTGCGTTCCAACGGCATCAGCGATACCCACTCATGCCAACCTTCGGTTTTAATCGCCCTGTCAATCTGCTCGACCGATCCGTCCCCAGAAGCATTATCAGAAACTACAACGCGGATACCTGGTCGCCATTGCACCTCATCTACTAGAGAGCGCAAACAGTCGATAGTTAGATTGGGCGTTCGGTAGTTCAGAACCACAATTAGTAGCGTTAAAGATGTATTTGGCTCAATTTCGTGGGACATGATATAATTATCCTCCTGTAGAGTAGTATATTCCTCGGTTTGGTCGATCGTTAGTTAGCGATATGCCAAAGGCACGCACTCGCGTTCGCGATCGCCTCAACCCCTCCCCTTATTTTCTGAATCTTCTATCATAAGGACAATCAAACTGAGGCAAATTTAGATGATCAGCTTGTCCAACAAAATCGGAGTCGTCGTTATCGGACGAAACGAAGGCTCGCGCTTAGTCCGCAGCCTCAACTCGGTTGTAGGTGAATCGCGACCAGTCGTATACGTAGACTCCGGTTCCACTGATTCTAGCTGCGCTTTTGCACGCTCGATTGGTGTAGAAGTTGTTGAGCTAGACATGTCGATCCCTTTCACTGCTGCTAGAGCGCGCAATGCTGGCTTTGAGCGCCTGCGCCAGTTGCATCCGACAGTAGAGTACGTTCAGTTTATCGATGGAGACTGCGAGGTGATTGAGGGGTGGCTGATAGCTGGTGCCGAAACACTCGAGGCTAAACCCGACGTAGTCGCTGTGTGCGGGTGGACATGCGAGCGTCACCCAGAACGCAATATCTACACTCGGATCTGTAACATTGAGTGGCATATGGGGCCAGTCGGAGAGATATCCAACTTTGGCGGTAACGTGATGATTCGCGCCGACGCACTGGCAGCAGTCGGCGGCTTTAACCCCAGCGTCATCGCCGCCGAGGATGACGAATTGGGCGTACGCTTGCGTCAAGCTGGGGGTAAACTGCTACGCCTTGACCGAGACAGCGTTCTGCACGAGGTTGACATGGACCGACTGTGGCAGTGGTGGCAACGAGCCAAACGCTGCGGCTATGCATTTGCCCAGGTTTCCCAGCTGCACGGAGCGCCTCCTGAGCGCAAATTTGTCAAGGATATTCGGCAAACTTGGCTGTGGGGGTTTATTATGCCCTTGGTCGCATTGATCCTGATGCTTCCGACTGGTGGACTCTCGTTAATTATCTTCGCTCGCTATCCCCTGACGGCTCTCAAGGTGGCTTACAAGACAAAAAAACGAGGATTTTCTTGGGCTGACGGTTTTGCTTGGGGTGTATCTTGTGCCATGTCAGCATTTCCCCAGGTACTCGGTGTTGTCCAGTACCTCCGTGTCAGCCTGATTACTAAACAGCATCAAATTATTGAGTACAAAGCTCCTCAAGCACCCGCAACTAAACCTACAGCGAGCGTGTCGTGAGGAGTTGGGGAGACGCTTCGGAGGACGCAAAGAAGGGGAGACGCTCCTGACGCGGAGAATGTTTCTACACAACTCTCCGCATCGGGGCATCTTCTTCCTTCCCCGTGTCACCGCGTCAGGAGCGTCACCGCGTCCTCTTCAAATCCTCATCAGTCCAACCCAAAAAATGAATAAATAATGATAAAAATAAACGGTCTTAAAGTCTTGTCATCCAGCACAAGATAGATGTATAATTACCTATAAAAGAAGGGGAGTAGCTGCTAGTTAAAAATTTAACTTAAAAATTTAACTAGCCCATCTGAATCAACATGCTGGCAATGAGCCTGGTTCAGGTGACAAGTTTTAAACCTTAAACACTTGGAAGCGAGACCTTCACTAAGTTCACATTGATGTTTGACATCAATCTGATGTGAGCTTGGTGAAGTTTTGCCGCTTTCATCAAGCTTCACTCAGATAAGAAGTTCACGAGAAAATTCTGAGGAGTTTGAGAAAGTGTTAACAGCTTTTACCGCCGGTTTATTACTGATTACAGTTTCAGAATTAGGCGATAAAACCTTTTTTATTGCCGTTGTTTTATCGATGCGCCACTCGCGGCGATTGGTATTTACAGGCGCGATCGCAGCATTGGCAGCGATGACAATTCTATCTGTTTTAGTCGGAAAAGCCGCATCGTTGCTACCTCAGCACTATATCAATTACGCCGAAATAGCTTTGTTTATTGGCTTTGGCTTGAAGTTATTGTACGACGCAAGCCTTATGCCTGCTGATTCCGGGTGTCATGAAGCAAAAGAAGCACTAGCAACAGTTGATCAAGCTGAGGCGAAACTGGGGCGGAAAATCACCCCGCTGGCGGTATTAGTGCAAACATTTCTCATGACCTTTATGGCAGAATGGGGCGATCGGACGCAATTTGCCACCATCACCCTCGCCGCTGGGAATAATCCGATTGGAGTGACCACGGGGGCAATTTTAGGACATGGTATTTGCGCTGCGATCGCAGTCATCTGCGGACGCCTAATTGCCCAACGCATCTCAGAAAGAACGATGACGGCATTAGGAGGATTGCTGTTTTTAATTTTCGCCCTCGTCGCCGCAATTGGTAAATAACGCAAGTTGCTAGTTATATCATGTCCGGTTGCATCGCTATCCCATAAAGCCGAGGCGGATTGATCTATCTCGGTTCAGCTCTCTTGGGCCCCCCTTAGCATCCCCCTCTTCCCTTCAAAAGGGGGATGTGAGGGGGATCGCTTTTTTTCTCTGGGGTTTGGGGGGATCGGTTTTATCACTAGCAACTTGGGCTAATAGGTAATGGGTAATTGTCAAGAGTAGACTGAGTCAAGAATCCAATTACCAATTACCAATGTCACAACTTATAACTAGCAACTTGAGTTAGTTATAAGACCGAAGTAGCAAATGGGTTGGCGGTGACCAAGCTAGCACCCACCCCAGCAATGCGATTCGGGCCAGTGCCGCCGACGACTGGCCCTGTGGCTGAATCCCACCAGTTCTCGGTGGCATCGACTGGTACAGTACGGTCGTTTAACAAACCAGCACGGGAGTTGCCAACTAAGTCATTGTAATTAATCCTGACGTTAGGGGCGCCTATTCCGCTAGCGATCGCCACCCCGTTGACAGAGTTGGTGATAACATTGCTCAGCACATCCACTGTTCCCAGCGTCGGACCACCAAACAAGCTGGAATTTTGTAGCCGGATACCACCCCTGGTCAGGGCACCGCTGGTATTAGCGTTGGTGATATCGTTGTTGTCAATCTCGCCATTGCCACCTTGCAAGCGAATCCCATCTTGCCTGACATTGGTGACTTTGTTGTTGATCGCACTGGCAACGTTAGTAATTGCATCAGCAACAACACCTGCTCCGGTTAAGTTAGCGATCTGATTGTCTGTAATCCTGACAGTATCGAACTGAGATGCCTGGATGCCGCTGGTGTTACTGCCAACACTCGTAGTCACGCTGTTGATTAAGTTATCTATGACCTGCGCCGATCCGAATCCAGTTGTACCAGAATTCAAGGAGATGACGCTGCCAGAATTAGGTCCAGTGCCGGTAAAAGTATTTTGACGAATGACGACATCAGTACCTGCGCCTAACTGTTGGATAGCGTTGCCGCGATTCATCTGAATCGTAAATCCCTCAATTGTGACATCATCACTGTTGATCCGGAAAACTGGCTGACCCAGAGTAGTCCGAACAACCGCTTCCGGAAGTCGCGTACCACTGGGGCTAAGACCCGCATTCGGCCCGCGCAGGGTTAACGGCTGGTTGATCAGAATAGGGCCCGGTTCATTATACGTCCCTGGTTGTGCAACGATGATGTCGTTAGGGATAGCGACTGCAACAGCATCTGTGATGTTGGAGAAACCATTGATGAAAACTCCACTGGAGTTATACAGGAGGACGGGACTAGGACCAGTCACCGTCAATGGATTGTCGTCCAAGATGCTCACCGAGGCGGTGTCGGCTGAACCCACCCGGTTCACCTGGTAAGCCGGATCTTCAGCCACCTTCACAATCACCGATTCAGTTGGTTCATTCAGGACATCGGGCAAGGTAGTCACTGCGACAGGATCGGAAGCAAATTCACCAGCAGCGATAGTGACCGTACCGAGCAATGCTGCGTAGTCCACGTCAGGAGTAGCTGTACCCGTGACGGTGTAACGGATGGTGAGTGGCTGGCTGAGATCGCCCCCGGTGCGAGTGAACTGAAATAGACCCTCCCCTTCCGGATTAAAAGGTTCGCCAGCGATTGGGTCAAGAAGAGAATTAACGGAAACGAGTGGTTTTGAACCAGCAAGATCATCGTCCACAATGGTCAAAGTGGCAGCATTCTGCGTCCCAATCGTTGCACCCCCTGTAGGGCTGCCCAAACTTAAGTTGACAGTTTCGTTACCCTCGATCAGGAAGTCGTTAACGATGGGAATGGTGACAGTTTTGGGTGCGGTGTCCCCATTGGCAAAATTGACCGCGATGGGAGCATTGTTATAGTCAGTGAGGGCTGTAGCAGTACCATCGCTCAAGTTCACCGTGGCTGACACAGCACCAACGCTGCCACCCGTGCGCGTAACCGTTACGGCTGCAATCGGTGTCCCATCTTCGTTGACGCTAAAGGTGGGGGAACTAAATTGCAGGGTGCCAGCAGGGAGAGTGTCATTGTCCACAATGGTCAAAGTGGCGCTGCTTTGCGTTCCCAAGGTGACATGGCTGGTGCCGGTGGGGTTGGTCAAGCTTAAGTTAACTGTTTCGTTACCCTCAACCAAAGTGTCATCGATAATGGGAATGGTGATGGTCTTAGCTGCGGTGTCCCCATTGGCAAAATTGACACCGATGGGAGTACCGATGTAGTCACCAGAGGCAATAGCAGTTCCATTACTGAGGTTAACGGTAGCTGAGGCGGTGCCGACGCTGCTGCCAATGCGAGTGACTGTCACGGCGGCAATCGGCGTACCATTTTCGTTAACGCTGAAGGTCGGGTTACTAAACTGAAGGCTAATCGGATCTTCAGTCCCTTGATATTCAATGTTCCGCAGCAGGTAGTCGGAACCATCTACTTTGAAGGGTTGGGCGAGGTAGGCAGCGGTGGGGCTATCGTAGGGTTTGGCAGAGAACCGCAGTTCGTCAAAAGTAATGCCACTGAGGGGGTTTGCTTCTATTGTGAATTTGAAACTGCCATCGGTGCGATCGCCAATGAAAGTCACTCCATCTGAAGACAAGGTGATGGGTTTTGCAGCGCTCGGAGCGTTGACGCGAGTGATAGTAAAATTGCTGGTCGGTACCAAAACCCCATTATTGAAGATTTGTAGGAAACCAACTTCATTGCCTTGATCGCCCAGTCCCGGACTTGTTTTGGGACTCAATGCACTTAGGTCAATCGTTGCGCTACTGATGTCTTGGTTATCTGCCCATTTGAGCTTCAGCACCTGGGACTGATTGGTATTGGGATTATGGTTGATTTCCGCCCGCACTTTAGTTGGATCGGTGAACCAACCATCATAAGAAGATGGGACACCAATACCAGCGCTACTGCCGTAACTCAACCAGCTTTTAGGGTTTTGGTTCGTTGCTAAGGTGAGGTTGCTGATGACTGTAGGGTTAAGGTAGTCAGTTTCTACGCCATCAAAAGCTATCCCAAACAGTTTAATGCCTTGGTTCTGGGCAGCCGTAGGCCATTTTGTTATTAGGTCATTGACGCTGCTGTAATTATTGGTTTGACCCAAAAAACCAAACAGGGAAGTAGCCATAGCTTCTCCTTTTGAGGATTAGTAATTGAGGATTAAAAGTGATTGAAAACCTGTGGTTTGGCTTTCCTTATAGCGATCAATCACTCCACGACAAATTTCGTCAGTTTCAGGACTTCCGCAGAATCTCTATATGTAGGGTGAGCAATGCCCACTTTACCCTTACAGGTAATTTAGGGTGAGCAATGCCCACCCTACCCCTACAGGTAGTGGAAACAGCCAAATTTTGCTTAAGCCCTAAGTTTTACAGTCAATTTCCCAGCTTCGCTGCATCCCAGATCAGAATTGCACCTGATACAAGTCCTCTGGTGTTGCTTTTATACCAAATCCACCTCGTATACCTCTTTTATTCGTTGCATCTGCCTTTAAACTTCTTATGCACGAGCAAGGGGGTTGTCAAACTGGATTCGGTATCACAACAAAATGATTCAGGATCGGACTTGATAATCGAGATGTCTACCCCTACTTTCATCCGAATCAAATTTCATCCGGAACATTTCCCGCTATTTTTCCAGATATAGCAAAAGCTATCAAGCCGGATGGATATTCGGTTAACTGAGCGTCAATAATTATTAAGATGGGTGAAATTAGCGTCAATAATTATTACAGCGGATTGCAGCCCAAAGAGGTACACCTGAGTTTGTCAAGCGCGCTGCCATTTTTGCTGCGCGCTTGACAAACGAGCGCGATAACGCTTTCCCTAGACGAGCTTGCAATCCGCTATAAGATATGGGAAATTATCACTATGCCCGGCGATCAACTAACTTGTTTACTTGTCGGGCAATATAAATAAACAGCGAGTACCTTTGGACCCTGGGGAAGCAAAACGCCTATGCAGTCGATCTGTCGGGCAGCTTCGTCATGGGGCAGCTCTAGATAACTGGCGAAAAACCAGAAATGGAAGTAACTAGGAATGCCTAATCGCGAGGTTAGGAAGCCAGCGCTGTACACGCAGGTGTCAGCGCCTCGAGCATGTCACGGAGAAGCAGATTCGCCATCATCCGGTGAAGATTCCTTAGCAGAATTATCCGGTGGTGGCGTTTCCGCTTCTAGCTGTTTAATTCTCGCCTTAATTTGATCTTTATACTTAGCAGGCGCTAACTCAGTAGCAGCATTAAACAAAGACTTTGCTTCGTCGGTTTTGTCCTGCAATTGCAGCACAGCGGCCTTACCCCACAGCGGGCGAAAATCATCTTTATTAGTTTTGATTGTATCGTCGTAGATAGCGATCGCTTCTTTATAGCGCTGCTGATCGGCGTAAACGCTAGCCAACAGCAATTTTACAGAAGTTTCATCCACCGTCTTTGGCTGAATTTTATTCAGCTTGGGGGCAGTATCCAGGGTATCTTGCAACAAACCAATTGCAGCTTCCGGGCGTTTTTGTGCCATCAGCAAGGTTACGAGTCCTTCCATCGCCTCCATATTGCCCGGTTTAGCCTCTAACATTGAACGATAAACCGTTGCTGCACCCTCCAAATCTCCAGTATGCTGCTTAGTTTGGGCTAACAGAATCGAGTAGCGATTGTCCTCAGGATTGAGCTGAGCCAGTTTTTCCAGCGGTTCTATCGTATCCCGAAGGCTACCCGCACCGATGCGAGCCAGTTCTACCCTAGTATTTACCAGTTCTGTCAGTGCGGTTCGATCTTCTGGTTGGCGTTGCAAAACCGCAAGGAAACCTTTAGCCTGGGTTTCCAGTTCGGTTTGCTTAGCTGCGGTGGTTGAGTCTACCACAGGCGTTGCTGCATTCTGTCCGGCGGGTTGCTGTTGCTTGAAGATACTACCAAACAGGGGAGATAAGGTTGACCTCCCCAGGAAAAATCCACCAACGGCGATGCAGACGAGGATCAACCCTGTAGTAATTCTCCGGCGTTGCTTAGCTGCGCCAAACCTTTTGCGATCGCGTTTTCGGGACACAGGACTACTTTGAACTCTCACGACATTCATTATGAATGCTAATGGCGAAAACCGAGCAGGTGAGATGGCGAGCAGGTGTGCGGGTGAGCAGGGGAGATGGGGAGATGGGGAGATGGGGAGATGGGGAGATGGGGAGAATGTACATTCAAATTCCTTTGGAGCCCCTTTTGCCCCTTTTGCCCCTCTGCACACCTGCCCACCTGCACGCTCTTATGGACTCTGCGTTGCTTCTGGCTGGTTTATTTTATCACCATTATTCGGATTTGTCAAGTTATTTTCAGGAGTTGTTGCGGGAGCGGGTGCAACGGGTTGGGTTTGGGGGTCGCTCTTGGGCGCAGCAGCTGGTGCAACGGGTTGGGTTTGGGCGTCGCTCTTGGGCAAAGTAGCGGGAGCGGGTGCAACGGGTTGGGTTTGGGGGTCGCTGTTAGGAGCAGCGGGAGCGGGTGCAACGGGTTGTCCTGGGGCGGGAGAACCCTGGGGTGCGGAGGTGAGGATTTCGATTTGCTGGATTTGAGCCTGAACTTGCTGTTTGAAAGCTGCTGGGGCGATTTCGGTGGCGCGGTTAAATAAAGGCTTAGCTTCTTCCTTTTTGCCTTGCAATTGCAGCACGATACCTTTAGCTAAAAGGGGTCGATAGTCTTGCGGGTCGAGTTTGGTCGCATTATCGTAGATAGCGATCGCCTGATCGAAGCGCTGCTGTTGGGCGTAAATGCTGCCCAACTCTAACTGCAACACGATATCGTTCGGATTGAGCCGGATCAGTGTTTCTAAAGGTTCAATCGTCTGCTTAATATCCGCCGCACCTAACTGCACCAGTTCTTTGCGCGTCTCGAACAGTGCCAGCAAAGCCGTCTGATTTTCTGGTTCGGTCTGCAAAATGGCTTCGTAACCCCGCACTTGACCTAAGAGCCTTTGTTTGAGTTCTTCTTGCCTAGCCTCCGGGGACACTTGCACGGGTTGAGTTGTAGAGGTTGGTGTCGGTGTTGCCGTTTCCTGGGCAGAAGTTTGCCCCGTCTCGAAACTACCCAAAAGAGGCACAATCGAAGTCCACACAAAGGGGATGATGCCTAAAACCATTACCCCAGCAATTAACCAGCGACGCAGCTTTTCAGACACGGGATTACATTGAACGCCGATCCTATTATCGGCTACCTTTGCACCGCACCCAAGACGTGAAAACCGACAAAACTTTACGGATAAGAGCCGGATCTAGCTGCATAAATGACAAGAGGCTGGCTGATATAGCCATCAGTCTGCTATCACTAACAGGAGTAACCTTTGGCAATAGGGGCTTTTTGCTGAAGCGACCAGCCGCCGTTTGAGCAAATCCCCTATCAACTCCAAAGCGAATAGAGTAGTAGATACAGGGCAAGGCTTGGTGACTGGTATGGGCGATCGCAAAAATATCCCGGCTCGATAACCGGGCATTTTTAAGCCGCGCCTAAAACCTGCCAGTTTCTCCCACAAGCAAAAAAAATGTGTCTCCGCTGCAAGGAGTGTTTATGAGTCCCCCTCCCAATAAAATCCCTCAGTCTTCTGAAGCTAACAAAGCTCAAACCCCCGAACCCGTCGTTCGTCGGCCCAAGGAGCCGCCAAATGCAAAAGCCCCCGCAGCTAGCGCCCCCGAACCTACCCCCAAACCTGCCCCCGAACCTGCCCCCGAACCTACCCCCGAACCTACCCCCGAACCTGCAACTGAAACCACATCGCCCAGCTTAGAAGAAAAACAGCGCCATGGCCCAATTCCTGCTCCCTCGGAACCAATGCAGTATCGAGCCATTGGTTTAGTCCGGGGACAATACGCCCCCAGTGACGAACAATTCACGCGCGGTAACCTAATTGTCAGCGATGGACAAGCGATCGATGCCGTGTTACTCGGTCGCGTTATGAGTTTGGTGAAGAATCACTTGGATTTGGCAACCGAACACCTGTGGGTGGTCTATCCCCGGACGCGACAACTAGACAATAATTTGCACATGCAAATTGTTGGGGTTTGGGAGCCAGAAAACCTGAACAAAACTGCACAGCCTGCTGACGAAACAACCCCAGAACCAACCGTTGAGGTTTCTGAGGATGCCAAAATTGAAGATGGTTATTTTTCCATTCGCGGTGAGGTGATTTTTCAAGCTCAGGACAACGAACAGATTGTTGTCAAGATCAGGCAAACACCCAAATCCGATCAAGAAGAGGCCAAATATTTCAAGCTGACGCTCAAAGGTGTTCTGGACAAGAAAGCTGTGGGTCACTTCTGGGACTTCCAAGTGAAGCGACAAGCGGAAGCTTTAGTGATACAGCAGGCTCTTGACATCGGACTAATACGGCCCCAAAAACCGTCCAAGCCGCGGCCAAAAAAACCGGGAGCAGGTGGCGGTCGATGGCCCAGGAAACCCGGACCAGGACAAGGACAAGGACAAGGACAAGGACAAGGAAAGGGACGCTTCTCGCCTCGTCCAACCACTAAAGCGACGCCGCCGACGACGCCGACGACGACAGAAAAGCCCATCCCTCGTCCCGTCAAACGCCAGCAACCGGGCAGCGGCGAAGCTAAAAAGTAGTACCATCCTCTAAGAGGGGCGAAGCATTCGGTGAAAACCAATAATTGATCTCCCAAATGCTTCGCCCTGGCAAATCTTCGATTATTTGAGGGTAATTTAGTGGGGCAGTACGAACGTTTGATATTGATGGCAGAGGATGAACTAACCCAGTACAGCACCGATGCCCGCAAAATTGAAAAACTCAGACAAAAAATTGGTTTATCGGTCAGCGCAGCCGAACAAAAAAAGGTCAAAGAAGCGTTGTTAGCAGAAATGCCAAAAGATTGGTTAAGTCAGTTAGTCGAACAGCAGCGTCAGACTGTTTCGCTTCCCTTTTGGGGCATTGCCGGACTAGGTTTACTGTTTGGAATTTCCTTAAATCAACCCCTAGACTTTATTGCTACTTTAGGCGGCGGATTTCTAGCCATCAAAATTCAACAGTGGGGGTGGAAATTACAGGCGAAACGATTGGTATTGCAAACGCTGCAAGACATCGAAGAACGAATTCGGAATCAGTAATATCATGTCCGCTAGCAAAGGTTGTGTATAGTAGGGGCGGGTTTTACGAGATATATCTCAAGCCTACCTAAGGAATAAATAAACCCTTCCTGTGCTGACGCTAACATGGATAATGCTCCATTTCACAACCACAATAAAATCAAATAACTAATTGAAGAATCTGGGTGCGAATTACTTTTCTTACCCAGCTATTCTCCCGACTTAAACCCAATTGCTCGTTGGTGGCATAAAATCAAGACAGCTATTAGAAAAGAGCTATTGAAGTATAATTTTAATGTTCATCTTGCAGCGGATGCTGCTTGACAATATCTGTAAATACACCAGCGCGTAACGCTATAGTTTAGCCATTTCCATCAATCTTAAAAGCTGATTCGTAAAGAGAATATAAAGAAAACTGAATCGGGCTTTGTTCAGGTTATAGGCTAAATCGAATGTAATTTATGTTGTAGTCGAGCAGCCATCTACCTGCAATTGAGAATCCACACCGCAAACCCTACCCAAGTGATTTAAGCGATGCCGAATGGTTAATTCTCAAGCCTCTTCTACCGGGTATTGCTTAGTTAGTATGCTAAATTAGCAAAAAACATTTGGTAAGTGGGAACATAGCAAAGCTCTTGTTTCAAAGTTATAGCGGATTGCACTCGGTGATGGTACACCTTTGAATGCAATAGCGGCTGCCATTTTTGCTGCCGCTATTGCATTCAAAGCGATAACGCTGTACCTCACGCGGCTGCCTGCCGCTGTAATAAAATTTCTAAATCCAAATCCACAAGGTTTTAAAACTTTGAGTTTGTTATTAATTCCTTCCACTATCCCGTTTGTTGTTCTACATTCAAAATATCCGACTATCTCCGCCAACTACCGCACTATTCCCTATTCGCTCTTCCCCGTTCCCTTTTTTGGTCAAACGTCAGGTTGTTAAGTATTTATAATCAGCAAGCACGAGCTAGCAATCGCTCTCTACTGTTTTACTCGATGTGACAGTCCTTGGGTGCGGAATGTGGTATAATAATTGTCAAAAATTTCCCGCAAAATGGAGAGATTTATGAACCAGCGAATTCTCAAGCTAAAAAAGACCTTTGAAATATTTGATAGAGATGGGAATGGAACAATTAGTATCAAAGAACTCAAGCAGGTTATACAAGCAATCGGACAAAATGTTACACAAACCCAGCTACAAGAGATTATCGCCGAAATTGATATAAATCGTGATGGAGAAATCGATTTTGAGGAATTTTGTTCGAGCGGCATTGTTTCTCAAGACAATCAAAGTCCAGAACGAGACTTGATGCAAGTGTTTCAGAAATTTGATAAAAATGGCGATGGCTATATCGATGTTCAAGAAATGAGCAGCGAAGCCATGTCGATTCTGAATACAACTTTATCAGATCAAGAAATTATGGAAATGTTTCGGATTGCTGATAGTGATGGTAATGGTAAGTTAGATTACGACGAGTTTGTTAAAGTCATTATGGCGAAGAGTGCTGAAATGGCATCATCTGCTGTGGCGATTTCATCTAACTTGGACGGGTTTAAATTCGTGCATGAAATTCCAGAAGCATCGTGGAATTTTGTAGAGCAACTACAGCAAAAGGCATATTCCCATCAAGCTTTTAATCATCCCTATCTCCAACGATTAGCAGAGGGAAATCTACCGGATATAGTGGGTGCCATAAAAGACTATGCTGTGCAGTATTGTCAATATAGTAACAAGTTTAAAAATTATCTTAATCTCGTAATTAATCAAATAGAAAATCTAGAACATAAGCAATTAATGATTGATAATTATCAAGAAGAAAACGGTGATTTAGACAAGCGGCATGTACGACAGTTGGCAGATTTAGGTATCGATTTAGAGTGGGTTGAAAATGTTCCCCATACTGTACTTTTTAAGCGGTTTCAGAATGGATTGGGAGTAACTGAAACAGATTTACAACAAGTTTGTCCTGAAGCACTGCAATTTCGTGAGCGAATGCAGGAAATTTGCTCGAAAGATGTTGCTAGTGCGATCGCTGCTATTGGATTAGGGGCAGAATTGGGAGTTAAGCAAATGTATAGTTATATTCTCGAAGCTATTAAACGCTATACACCCCTTGCTCCCCGTGAGTATGTATTTTTTACACTCCATACCCAAATGGATGAGGAACATTCTCATGCCTTGAAAGCGATCGCGGCAGATTTAGCCAGCACAAATGAAAGAAAAGAGCAACTCTCCCAAGGCATGGAAATGGCACTGGCAGCTCGTAATTCATTCTGGGATGCTTTGCTGGAACGTGCTTTAAAAATGCCAGAGAAAAATAACCAATTTATCTCCCCAGCTCAGTTGTACGAAACAAGCAGTCAAAAGTGGGTGCGTAAAGAACCCTCTTGTTTATCTGATTTTACAGCTCGTCCGGCAATTTTTGAATTGTGCGAACCAGTCAAAGATGCTGTCATCCTCGATTTAGGTTGCGGTGAGGGATACTGCGCGCGGGAGTTGATGCGTCGAGGTGCTAGCAAGGTGATTGGAGTGGATATCTCAGCTAACTCCATCGCCGCAGCGCAAGCTGAGGAACAGCGCGAACCCCTTGGTATTACTTACCTAACAGGAAATTCAACCAATGTTTTAGAATTACTGCGAAACGGCAATCTTTTGACTGACCAGGAAGGGTGCTTCGATGTAATTGTAGCTGTATTCCTGTTTAACTACCTTACCCTCCATGAAATGTTGCAATGTATGACCCAAGTGCAACAGTTACTAAAACCAGGAGGACGATTTATTTTTTCAGTTCCCCACCCTAGCTTTGCTTTTTGGAGTAATCCCCAAACCAGTTTCCACTTCGATGTCCAAGGATTAGCTGGGGTTGAGGATAATTCCCGCGGTTACTTCTCAGCTCGCGATCGCCTACTACCAGGAAAAATAGCACGTCGAGATGGCACCCAGCTACAGGTGCAACTGCGACACAAAACCATGCAGGATTACTTTGATGCTTTAAGGAAGAGTGGTTTTGAAACTTTGCCGACAATGCAAGAGTTAAGAGTTACTGACGAGCATATGCAGCTAGATAGAGCATTCTTTGGCAGTTTATATGATCTCCCCCTGCATGTAGCGTTTAGCATTGAGAAACAGGCATTCCAGCAACCAAAACGGTTGGGTAAAAAAGAAAAAGCCATTATCAAAGACATTATTTGGTCGCGCATTTTCAGCGAGGAGGATTACTGCTTTCAATTCCCTTCAGAAGTCCTGGAGGAATTTTATCAAGCACACAGACATCTCCAAGCCAATCATATTACATGGGAAAATTACCAAATAGGTGATGCTGGTGAACTACCTAACTTACAAGCCTTTGCTCATAAAATGCGCGACTGCTGCTACGATACAACTGGCTTTGTCTTGATTCAAGGATTACCCCTAGAGGAGTTTGGTGATAGCTATGAAGAGCGAGAGGCAACAGCCAAACTGCTTTATTATATGATGAGTGCTGAAATTGGCATTATTTCCGAACGGCGGGGTCGTCTCTTTGATGTGCGCGATCGCAACTTAAATGTTGCTGACGATAATGTACTATTTTCCGTAACTAGGGAAGCATCTGGTTGGCACACAGACAGCAATGATAAGGATTTTAACCCAGATATTGTTGGCTTGCTCTGCTTACAAGATGGTGCAGCAGGAGGAGTGTTACAAAATACCAATGCTCTCAATGTTTATTACCGCCTGAAGCAAATTTTACCCCAGTCAATTTTTGCCGAGTTGGAAAAACCAATTATTCGCGACTTGATCGAGAAAGGTTTTGGTAAAGATTCTGGGAACACTTGGGAGCAACTCCGGCGTAGTTCTGCACTGAATTTACAAAAGCATCGCCTCAGAAAGAATCGCTTTCCCATCTTCAGTCGAGAACCCTACACAAATGAATTTTCCTGTCGCTATATGCGTTACTGGATTGAAAGTGGTCACAAGAAAGCAGAGGTTCCTCTTTCACCCCTGTTGAAAATTGCCATGAATGGTCTGGATGACGTAATAAATAACGACCCAACAATTTACCGGGTTGAACGGAAGTTACGCCCAGGAGAAATTATTTACACCAATAATCATATCTGCTTGCATAACCGGAGTGCATATGAAGACAGATCCAATCAGCCTAAAAGGCACATGGTAAGGGTTTGGATTGACTTTAATCCGACGACTTAAGTACATTCAACAGTTGACAGTTGACAGTTGACAGTTGACAGTTATCTCTGACTAAAGAGAAGAGGATTGTAACTCTGGGAAATTAATTTTTCCTTTCCCCTTTAAAGGGGGAGGCTCTAAACCGATTGTTTCTGGTAAAATTCTCAGGACTTACGCAAGGGCGTTGCCAGAAACTATGTTTCTTCATCGTTCGCTTTCCCGAGTGCGTGCGCGTTAGCGCAAACTCATACCAAAGGCATATCTCGAGTTGACAAACCAACGATTTTTCGGATCGCCCTTAGTTTCTTTGCGTAAGTCCTGATTCGGCTCTCCTGTACTTAGGGTGATAAATTTATCTAATCATTTGTAGGTTGGGTTGAGCATAGCGTTACCCAACTATCTCAAGCTAACAAGTTGGGTTTCGTTCCTCAACCCAATCTACAACCTTTATTCCGCAAGCTTTCACAATGATTGATCGGGTTTTATTATCACCTCAAATACGGGAAAGCCATTTATTTTTCCCACAATTACTATTCTTATATCTGATATCATGTCGGATTGCATCGGTTGTATATATCCGATTGTGCAAAACACTGTTTTTTCCCTCCCACCTGCTCAAAAGCTCACCTGCTCACGGGTGCTCTCAAAAGTAGTTGGTTGAGATTGACCCGGAAGGGGACGCTCCTGACGCGGTGAAATTTTTTCCATATCACCAACGGGTTTTGACCACACCCCTTGCTCACCCTCAGCCTAACGCTACCGAAGCCAGCGGACATGATATGATTCAGCTTAAGATTCCATTAGCTTGACCATCAGACGAATCAATCAGCCATAAATCATATTCTTTACTTAAACGCCGAAATCGATCGATCCACCCAAATATCCGTTCCACAATCCATGGTTTCGGCAATCGCTCAAATGTTTTAGATATCCCAACTCTTCACCAAAGTTTCTTTTCTCTTCTTGCGTAAGTCCTGGCTAAAATGATGGATGGCGAAAGAAACTAAATTTCCCAGGACTTACGCACACTGGGTCAAAAACAAAGGTGATGGGTCAATCTCGCTGCTCTATACCCACAACGAGAAACCTGGTTTTTATAGATGGCGAAAGAAACTAAATTTCCTGAAGCAGCTTTCATCATTAAGTCGCGAAGAGTGTAGGAGTGTCACTCATTCTAGTGCAATCGTCGCGCCCCAGCGATCTTGGGGTAAAAAAGCCCGATCCATTGGAATGGAAGCAACTCGTTCGGTGAGGGTAAATTTCCCTTCCTCGATCCATTGTTTTAACTCCAAAGCAACTTGCCGAGATAGATAAATGCTAGCAAGGGGAGCAACCCTCACCGATTTGCCTTCTATTGTCATCCGACCAGATTTTAATTGAGCGTAACTAACTAATCCAAACGTGGGACGGACGCGGCGAGGAATGGAAAAATCTACTACTGGTGCGACTAAATCCTTGTCTTGCACCGCACATTTGGCAACTACTTCTTCGTGCAAAACTGGGATGGGAATGCCGACACCCAGCATGATTGAAGCGCCATAATTTTTAAAGTAACAACCCCGTACCCACCGCCTATCCATTTGTTTGGCATCTCCAATCAAGGCGAGGGTAGCAGCAGGACCAATCGGCGTGCGATTCGGTAGGCGCTTTTGTAAGGGGAAGTGTTGGGTACCTTCCCAGGCGACGTAACCAATACCGCCGCCTAGAAAAATGCGGGTACCGATGCCGATAATTTCTAAATCTGGGTCGTTGAGTAAGGGAGCGATCGCACCCGGATTAGAATATACTGCGTTTCCCAGACGCGGTTGTAGCGTACCCAGATAGGTGAACAGCGCGCGATCGCCGCCGTTGACCCCCACAATAAAATTCTGATACAGGTTACGAGGATTATATAAATAAAACTGGTTAATCGTATCGCGGGTAATCGTGGTTTCAAATGTCGTTCTGGGGTAGCAGTCCGTCGCCTGTCCGATCGCTCGCAATTGTACGGGTTTACCCGCAATTAAATCTTCGATTACATGACCGCCGCCTCGTTCTTTAGATTCTTCCCCATCGCTTACCTCACCCGTGCTAGGGTAATCTACCCCTTGAGCGGCTCCTAAAAACAAATCTACCGCACCAAACCCAGAATAAGCTAACACCCCATCTATCCAGCAAGAGCGAATTTTAATCGGCGGATCGGTATGCCCCAAATTAATAATTGCCCCCGTTGATTCCATCGGCTCAAACGTGCCGGTGGTAATGACATCTACTTGCTTAGCTGCTTCAGCAACGCCAATTTCTGCCACCCGCGCTTTTAATTCTTCGACTGTCCAAACTACCGCATATTTTTGGTTTATTTTGTCGTTAATTTCAGCAATAGTACGCATATTTTTTTTCAGATTTTAGATTTACTTATTTCAGATTTTAAACTAAAATTATAACATTTTTTTATCTTAAATATTAAATTTGCCATCGGCAATTATTGCTAAATCTGCAATCTTAAATCTGCAATCTGCAATTGCCTATTCTCCATTACCAGGCTCGTCACTTAAAGAGTCTGGAGTTTTTGGGGTTTTGTCGGGCAAGATGGGAGCGTTTTGATCGACTTGGGCGACTTTTTGGGATTCGGCTTCGCCAGCTGCGTTAAACTCGGCTTCGCGATCGCTGTGCCACAGATCCAACACATCTTTAATCAACACTTCTGTGAGCCAAACTTTAAGGACGACTGTGAGAGGCAGCGCCAAAATCAGCCCCAAGAATCCAAAAAACGTAGCGAAAAATACTTGGGACATTAACGTGATCGCTGGTAACAACGATACCTGTTGCGCCATCACGTAAGGTGTCAAAAAGTTACTTTCAAACTGCTGAATCACGAAATACAGAATTAACACGGCAACCGATTTCCACCAAACCCCATCTAACAGGGCGATCATCATCGGTAACACGACGCTCAAAGTGGGGCCAATATTGGGAATCAAGTTGAGCAATCCTGCTAGAATTCCTTGAGCCAGCGCTAGCCTTACCCGTAAAATCGACAACCCAATCAGCGACAGCATCGCCACCACGCTCATGCTAATCAGCGCGCCGATAATCCACCTACCAAGTGCTACCTCGCATTCATCTAAAATTCCTTCTACCCGCCGCCGATAAAAAGAGGGAAACAGTCTGACAAATACTTTGCGGTAAGGTCTGGGCTGAGCTAACATCATCAGCGTCAAAACCAGCACCAGCAGAAAGCTCAAAAGCCCTCCTAGCGTGTTCGAGACAAACGCACCCGCACCGCCCAATAGCTGACTGAGGAACGGCTGCAATTGTTGCTGGAGTTGTTGGCTAAGGGTATTTTCCCCACCAGGTTTCTGGGGCACCAGATAGGGAGCCAACTGGCTGGGAATGTTTGATTGTACCTGCTTTATCCAAGGATTCAACTGATCGATCGCTTTGGGCAACAATTCTGCCAGTTGTCGAAACTCGGAGGCAAACGGCGGTACGATCAGCCAGAAGAAGCCGATCAGGACGGTGAGTAAAATCCCAACCGAAAGCGTTACAGACCATCCGCGCGCCAACCCTGATTGTTGCAGGCGTCTTGCCAGTCGGTTTAAGGCGGTTGCCAAAACGACTGCGGCAAATACCAGCAACAGCACTTCCCGGATTTGCCACAAAATATACAAACATATCCCTAGGACTAATAGGCCGATGAGTTGACCCAGATTCACGGTACTGACTCCCTGTTTGGCTAACTAGAGGGGAGATGCCCATTATAGCCAGGAGCGGGGTCTATCTTAGCTTTACAGTTTTGCTAGAACCGCAGGCAACTAGGAAAAGTAAGAAAACTATGAGATTATAACGCCAAGATAACTTTAATCACCATCACGTTAGTCATCTTTTGTCGCTCTGCCAGTTTACTCCTGAGTGGTTGCTAATTTGCACGTGGTAGCTGGAAATCAAGCTAATCTTGATTCAAGGCTGAAAACCAATGATGGCAAATCGATAAACTGCGAACGGAGAAGCATCTTTTGACTTATTATTCAGATTAGTCAGATCGAGCTAGGGGATTGTTGAATGCAAGCACCACACAGAATGATTGTGAAAACTGTGAATTCCACCACTTTTCAGATCATAATTATGGTAGCGATTGTGATGTCGGGGGTTTTGGTTGGTATAGAAACCTATCCCGAATTCGCAGCCAAACACACTCCGCTACTGAAAATTATTGATAGCATTATCATCTGGATTTTTATCGGCGAATTTTTGTTGAAAATTACAGCGGAATATCCCCGGTGGTGGCGCTACTTTTTTGATGGTTGGAATATATTTGATTTCTTGATTATTGTGGCGTTCTTTTTGCCAGTTGATGTTGACTACATCCTAGTCATGCGGATGGTTAGAATTCTGCGCCTGCTCAAATTGTTACGCGCTGTACCGCGATTGCAGATTCTGGTATCGGCGCTGCTGAAAAGTCTCCCTTCAATTGGTTACGTTTGTTTATTGCTAATGCTGCTGTTCTATATGTATGGAGTAGTGGCAACGTTCATATTTGCCAAAAACGATCCGATTCATTTTGGTACTTTGCCTCGTTCAATGCTGTCTTTGTTTCAAGTTGCCACGCTAGAAGGTTGGTCAGATATTATGTACACCCAAATTTACGGGTGCGATCGGTATGGATATGGTGGCATGGAAGAATTGTGTAAGAATCCTTCTGCTCAACCCTTAAGTCCTTTATTCTTTGTCAGTTTTGTGATGTTGGGAGCAATGATTGTTATCAATTTATTGGTTGGTGTCATGATCGCAAGCTTGGAAGAAGCACATCAGGAACAACTGCAAGAAAAGGATGAAGTAATCACCCATCAAATTGAAGAAAACGAAAAAACCCTGGAAAAGAAGCTGGAACAAATTCAAAACCAGTTGTATCAGATGCAAACAAGTCTAGAGAAAATTAGTCATAATAATGGACACAAGGAAGCTGAGAATAGGTAGAAAGATCAACTACCGCGCCCTACTGGGTTGAGGAAAACAGGACTGATATCGTGTCCGTCTGAATACCCATAGTTAGGACGCTCCGCGGAGAGGGGGAGACGGGGAGACGCGGAGAGATTTAATTAAGGGCTATTTGCCGGACATCATATGACGCAAGAAGAGAAAAGAAACCCGGTTTCTTTTCTCTTCTTTGATTTTGCCAGCGACAACCCGCAAATTTAAATTGAGTTCGCGCGCTTTTATGTTTCATCCTCGGCTAAAGTAATCAGCGCATCATTCACCGTCAGATTTAGCTGCTTATCCAAACTCGGTACTAAGTCAATGCCAAAGTTGTTGTTTTTATCCTGCGCCAGAGCGTTAATTTTTACTCCGATGCACAATTCATCGCGGTTTTGTGCAGCAAGTACGCAATCAGCAAACGTTAGCTTGCCAATCTTTTCCGGTGGGAAGTAAAGCCAGATTGGCTTGATATAAAGTTCGCTCCCTGCCGACGAAAACAGATCGTCATAGATTGACATTACATCAGGTTCTTGGGAAACCTGGGCTAAAATTTTCGACACAAATTGATTGGTGAGGAGAAAGTCTTTCACACCAGCTTTGATCGCCAAATCCGTCTCTTGCGAGTCAATTATCTCTGCAATCAATTCGGTGCTGACTTCGTTTCCTGTTGTAGCAGTATAGTCTTTGAAAATTTGCCGCATTTCCAACAAAATGGTGAGGGTTTTAGCATCAATTTCCTCGGCTTTTTCTCCGATACCTGCCAAAATTGAGATGCTGTCAAATTCATAGGGTTTCAGAGTCACCAGGAGATCGACTGAGGCCAAATTTACTTCTAGAGCCTCCATTTTGATATGTGGATATGCTTTGGCAATCTTGTCAAATTTAGCTTTCACCTCATCAGTTAAATTCTCTACCGCTAGGTTAACCTGCGAACCTTCGACTATGTATTTGGCATATTCTCTGAGGATAATTGGGGCTTTACTGTTCCAGCCGATAATCAGGTACTTTTCTGTTTGTCGCTCTAAGGTTTTTCGGTAGTCAGTATAGCCTTTAATTTTAGCCTGCACTGCAGGTCTAGGATCAAATTTTATGGTTGAGTCATCTTCTGCTAGGATAATAATTTCATCATCGTCAGCCAGCTTGTAATCTCTGGGTGGTTTTATTGTCAAGGTGCCATCTGGCTGACGCACGCCTAGTGGCATCCCATTAGAGAAATGAAATGGCAATTCGCCGAAAGTTAGATTGTACCAGCCTAACTTATTTCTATAGAAATAAAATTCATTGCCTTCAAAACCCACCATGTTTAAATAGACTGTCGCCAGTCCTACACTGCGGGATGTCTGAACTAAAATCCGAGCCAAAATATCGGCCTCATTTAGAGTGGTGACGGCTCCTGGAGCAATATTTTCTGCCAGTTTGCGATATTGAGCCGAGTATAACTCTACGACAATTGGTGGCAAGGATTCTTCTTCATTCGCTGCCACAACTGCCAAGATTGCCTTGACGACTCGCGCATCGGATAAAGCTTTTAATTCATCGCTATCTGAGGCTTTGGCATCATTCAAAACTATTACGGATTTTGCTACTTTTACTCCCACCATGTTGAGGTCGCTTAAATTAGCGATCGATCCGGTGCGCGTCACTACTCTAGTTGTTTTCATTTCTCCTAGATTATTCCGGAGAAAATCATCCATCTCCTCCTTATCTTTTGGCGACATAATTACAACTGCTGCGTCTGATTCTGATGCATTACCCACTACTAACTCTTGAATAATATCTGTAATTCTCTCGCTGAATCCCAAAATTAAGGTATGGTTCTTTTCTACTACCAGGCTTTTCCCCCGCCGCAGCAATTTAAGTCTTTCTTCAAATTCTTGGGTAATGAAAGCAACTAAGCTGGAAAACAAAACTAAGCCGATAAATATTGTGATTACAGCAATAAACTTTGTCGCCACATTGACATTGTCTCCCGCGTCTCTTAGCCCGATCAGCTGGACGAAGACTTCCCAGGACAAATCCGTCGGTTCTTGATTTTGATTGGGAAAAATCCACTCGGAAATGTACCGAACAATTGTCATGACGATAAAAGCGCCAAAGAACAATGACAATAATGCCAGAAAGACGGAAAATCCCCCTTTCGACATAAAATTGTCGAACTTGTAGCGCAGGCGCTTTTTCCAATATGCGACGTGATGTCGAGAATATTTCTTACTGTTGCTGCTCAAGCTTTTGTACCACCCTCTACTAGAAATTGCTAATATTCAAATTTTATAACGTTTTCCGGAGGTTAAGGATAATTCTACCTAATTCTGGGCGGTTGAAGAGAAAAAGGCGCAGCATCAGCAGTTCGCTTGCTGTTTGCCCCCAAGAATACCATCGAGACAGCATCTTAGCAGGTCATACCAGGGGTAAGAAAGTAGGGACGGGTAAAACCTGCTCTGGATCGGAGACTGGATGTATTAGCTGCGATTATGAACCAACCAAACTTGGTATCAGTTTTGCTGTGGTTGCTTTTGCGATCGCCACCACAGCGCGAGGGCTAAAATCAACGTAGGCAGAAAAACGAGCATCAGGGCGTTGATTGGCGTTGCGCCTACTGCCAAATTCGGCCCGCCATACTTAATTAATACCGATAATGCCGCTGAAATGACCAGTACCTTCAGAATGAATCCAGTTTGATTGTCCATTGGTAATTGGTAATTGGTAATTGATTAAGCGGAAAGATTAGTTGAGTGTAGATCTAAAGGTGTCGTCTTCCAATCTCTTACGTTGGGAGGGACGGCGATCGATTGTTCAGCGTAGCCCCGTATGGCGTCGCATAGTGCATCCAAAGGCAAGTCATTCGCATCGCGACCAAAGGGATTTTCGATTTCCAGACCGATGTCTTCAATTCCCAGTAATGTAAAACTAACTAACCCCACAACTGGCGCGGTTGACCATCCTAAATCTTTGACCATTTGAAAGGGTAATAACAGACAATAAATCAATAGTAATTGTTTCAAGTGAATCCCATACGCTAGGGGCATCGGTGTGTTGCGAATGCGTTCGCAAGCTGTTGTAGCAGCCACCATATCATTAAGCAACTGTTGCATAGCATTTAACTGATAGCTATTGAGGCAATTGCGTTCGTACTGCTTCTCCATGTAATTCGCAATCTTGAAGGCAATTTCTAGGGGGGATTGGTTATAGTTTTGAGTCTGTCGTACTGTGGGGGTGACACCAAGTCTTTTAATTCGTCGATCGCCTCTGACCTTAAATGCAATTTACTGGCAAGCGCCAACCCAACTAACAACCGCAGCGCGGCAATCTTTTCTTC
The DNA here is from genome assembly GCF_041929235.1 of Microseira sp. BLCC-F43. Taxonomy (NCBI): domain Bacteria; kingdom Bacillati; phylum Cyanobacteriota; class Cyanophyceae; order Aerosakkonematales; family Aerosakkonemataceae; genus Microseira; species Microseira sp. BLCC-F43. Next base: position 17,562 of record NZ_JBHFNP010000226.1, on the reverse strand, counting down.
TCTGTCTTTTGGTTCGCGTTCATCAACAGATACCCAAATCTGCCGAATTAAGTTGCGAATGCTGATGATAAAGTTCCCCAAGCTTTGCGGCATTCCCAAAATCGCTCGTCAGCCGTATTCGTCCGAAAAACCAATAACAAACCCAAGAAGATGCTGGGAATTACACTCCCCAAAATAGGTATGGATGCCGCCAATCCAAACTGGTGTAAAATTGCAATCAATCCGCCAAATAAGGCGAAAAATAATGTCTGAGGCCAAATAGAAGGAATCACTGACCCTTTCAATTGCAGAGTCATTTGAAACCACTGATTTTTTGACTTATGCATCCTGTTTCAACCTGTTAATCTTTGCTCATACTAAGTTGCGTTCCAAGACATTACACTACTCAGGGCGTGGGGACGTTCCAAAAAGTATACGTTGTCTCAAACCAACTTGGTATCGGGCGTTGAAAGTCTATCAAAAAAATAATAACTCAAGTTGCTAGTTATAAGCTTTGGCGGCAAATCAACCCGGTTTCTCTGAAAAATCGTGGGTTTGACACCGAGAAATTAACTCTGAAACCGGGTTGATGACTGGGGTAATAGGTAATTGGTAATTGGTGGTGGAATCGTGACAATTACCAATTACCTATTACCCATTACCAGCGTCGTTCGATGTAACTAGCAACTTACGTTAATACTGTATTGGTCGGTGCGGTATAGTAGAATACTGAGATTGTACCAGAGCGATCGCCGATCTAAAACGGCAGAAACCCGGTTTTTTCAAAAAACCGGGTTTCTCATCTCCCAAGCTAGTTGCTGGCGCCAGATTCGAGTTGTTTGATTTTTAAGCGCACATCCAAGTCATCGCTACCGATTATGGTTTCTAAATTAGCAAGGCGTTGTTCTATCTGCTGTAACTGAATCGGCGGTAGCGATCTCGGGGATTTTTTATCTCCTACCCAAACGACTGCCGTACCCGCAGCTGCCCCCGCCACCACTCCTAGAGGTATAATTGGGCCGCTATTTGTAACAGCTGTCAGCGGAATGCAAATCCCCAACATTCCCACCGCACAACCCCAGATCCTCGTGGTAACTTTAAGTCGGATATCTTTTTCGTTTTCTAATTGTTCTGCCATCGCTGCCTCCTCGTCGCTAAAACGGATGGCTTTCAACCATTGGATATAGTCCTCCAGATCTATTTTGACAGTTCAACATCGAACTAGGCTTCACACTACGGGGTGAGGTTTATAGGACAGGACTTACGCGCGCAGATCCAAGCAACCAGGTTTCTGGGTGAGAAACCCGGTTTCTTTGGGTAGTCCTGTCGGAGTTATCGGCGCAGATCCAAGCAACCGGGTTTCTGGGTGAGAAACCCGGTTTCTTTGGGTAGTTCTGTCGGAGTTATCGGCGCAGATCCAAGCAACCGGGTTTCTGGGTGAGAAACCCGGTTTCTTTGGGTAGTTCTGTCGGAGTTATCGGCGAAGATCCAAGCAACCGGGTTTCTGTGGGTGGTTCTGTCGGAGTTATCCGCGAAGATCCAAGAAACCGGGTTTCTGGGTGAGAGGCGAAGATGCAAGCAACCGGGTTTCTTTGGGTAGTCCTGTCGGAGTTATCGGCGAAGATCCAAGAAACCAGGTTTCTGGGTGAGAAACCCGGTTTCTTTGGGTAGTTCTGTCGGAGTTATCGGCGAAGATCCAAGAAACCAGGTTTCTGGGTGAGAAACCCGGTTTCTTTGGTTAGTCCTGGTTTAGTTGCGATGCCAGCGCGTACCTTGCGGGGTATCAATTAATGTCGGAGTTATCGGCGAAGATCCAAGAAACCCGGTTTCTGGGTGAGAAACCCGGTTTCTTTGGGTAGTTCTGTCGGAGTTATCGGCGAAGATCCAAGAAACCAGGTTTCTGGGTGAGAAACCCGGTTTCTTTGGGTAGTTCTGTCGGAGTTATCGGCGAAGATCCAAGAAACCCGGTTTCTGGGTGAGAAACCCGGTTTCTTTGGTTAGTCCTGTCGGAGTTATCGGCGCAGATCCAAGCAACTGGGTTTCTGGGTGAGAAACCCGGTTTCTTTGGGTAGTTCTGGTTTAGTTGCGATGCCAGCGCGTACCTTGCGGGGTATCAATTAACGCGATACCTTGAGCTTGTAGTTCGTTCCGGATCCGATCGCTTTCTGCAAAGTTCTTCGCTTTTCTCGCATCTTGCCGTTGTTGAATCAACGCTTCAATTTCCCCATCGCTTAAACCACCAGTTTCCTCAATTGTTTCCGCTAATGGTTCAACTTCCAATCCCAAAACAGCGGCGAGACTAACCAGTGTACCCCACTGTTGTTCTAGTTCCTGTGGCGGTGTTTCCGTCTTCCCTTGGTGTACCAGAATATTAGCTTCGCGACGCAGTTCTTTCGCTAACTCGAACAAAACTGCCAAACCACCAGGGGTATTAATATCATCATCCATTGCCTCTTGGAAACGCTCCTCGTAAGCATTTTGGATTGCCGATTCCCCCTTTTCCTCTCCCCGCGTCCCCGCCTCCTCGCGTCCCCGCGTCTCTTCTACTCTCCAGCCCAGTTTCTTACCATATTCATAGCCAAACAGCAAGCCTTCTTTGAGGGTTTCCCAGCTGTTTTTGGCGCTGGCGATCGCATCTGGCGTAAAATCAATTGGTTTGCGGTAATGGGCTTGCAGCACAAACAACCGCAACGCCATCGGTGCTAGTCCGTTGGGTGCATCGAGAAATTGACGAATTGTGGTGAAATTGCCGACAGATTTCGCCATTTTCTCGCCATCGACGTTGATAAAGCCGTTGTGCATCCAATAACGGGCTAAAGGTTTACCAGTCACCGCTTCTGATTGGGCGATTTCATTTTCGTGGTGCGGAAACTGCAAATCTTCACCGCCGCAGTGGATGTCTATGGTATCACCCAAGCGATCGCGCACCATCGCCGAACATTCGATGTGCCACCCCGGACGACCTTTACCCCAAGGCGACTCCCACGCCGGTTCCCCTGGTTTCGCCGCTTTCCACAAGGCAAAATCAAACGGGTCTTGTTTCTTTGCCGCCTCAGTATCTTGTGTATCAACTCTACCGCTTGCTCCTGCCTGCAAATCGTCTAAACGCTTGCCAGACAGTTTGCCATACTCAGGAAATTGCCGCACCGTGTAATAAACATCACCTGCCGATGGGTAAGCATAACCTTTGTGTTCCAACTCGTGAATCAGTCGCTTAATGCCATCTAGCGAGTGAGTGGCGCGGGGATATTCATCGGCTCTCATGACATTTAGCCGATCCATATCGGTAAAATATTCTGCGATAAAACGTTCCGCGACTGCTTCCATGGTCGAACCAGTTTCCCTGGCGCGGTTGAGAATTTTATCATCAATATCGGTAAAATTTTGTACGTAGCGGACATTGTATCCCCGCCACAGCAAATACCGGCGCACCGTATCCCAGACAATATAAGCGCGAGCGTGACCCAAATGGCAATAGTCATACACCGTCACGCCGCAGCAGTACATTTTTACCTTGCCCGGTTCGAGGGTTGCAAAAGGTTCTTTGCGACGAGTGAGGGTATTGTAGAGCGTGAGGGTCATTCTGAGAAGTTAAAAAATAGAGTGCTTCTGTTTAATTATCGTACATTTGTGCTGGGTCTATCATAGCGAGCGCTTGCTTGTCTCTCTAACGGAAGCTTCTAAAACCAAGCTATTAAGCTAAATTAGAAAGATCGACCTCGATACTCATTATCTGACCTTGTTGGACAATTAGGCTATGCAAAACGTTGTTACTTCCGACTCATCCCAGACAATGGATGCCCCAAAGCCCGGTATGCCGGTGACAATTATTACCGGCTTTCTCGGTAGCGGCAAGACGACTCTGCTCAACCATATCCTGAAGAATCAGGAAGGTTTGAGAACTGCTGTTTTGGTGAATGAGTTCGGCGAAGTTGGAATCGACAACGAACTGATCGTAACGACCGGCGATGATATGGTGGAGCTAAGTAACGGTTGTATTTGCTGCACCATTAATAACGATCTGGTGAATGCAGTCTACAAAGTTTTAGAACGCCAAGATAAAGTAGACTATCTGGTAGTAGAGACGACGGGAATTGCCGATCCGCTGCCGGTAGCCCTAACATTTTTGGGAACCGAACTGCGAGATATGACTCGCTTGGATTCGATTATCACTGTAGTAGATGCGGAGAATTTCAGCCTAGATTTATTTAATTCTCAAGCAGCTTACAGTCAGATCGCTTACGGCGATGTGATTTTGCTCAATAAAGCCGATTTGGTGGACGAAGCGGATCTCGATAGATTGGAAATCCGGATTCGCGATATCAAACAAGGAGCGAGAATTTTAAGAACTACGCGATCGCAAGTTCCACTGCCTTTAATTCTCAGCGTCGGTTTATTCGAGTCGGATCGGTATTTCGACACCGAAGAACACGAACACCACGACCACGACCACGACCACGACCACGCGCATGACCACGCAAACGACCATTCAGAGTGGGACCACGACCATGGTAAATGCGTCCACGACCACGACCACGACCACGATCATCACCACGATCATCACCACCATCACCATCATTCCGATCACTTGGAAAATGATGGATTTACCTCGATATCTTTCCAAAGCGACAAACCGCTTTCGATCAAAAAGTTTCAGTATTTCTTAGATAATCAACTACCAGAAAATGTCTTTAGGGCAAAAGGCATTATGTGGTTTGATGAAAGTCCCAAGCGCCATATTTTCCACTTGTGCGGCAAGCGGTTTAGCCTGGAAGATGAAGAATGGCAAGGTCAGCCGAAAAACCAAGTGGTACTGATCGGGCAGAATTTAGACCACGAGAAGTTGAGATCGCAGCTAGAAAACTGCATCTGTCTGCCTTCTACGAGTCGCGGTAAAGGCTTTGGCAAATAATTGTAGATTTAAGATTGCAGCCATAAGCGGATTGCAGCCATAAAAGGTACAATGTTCGTTTGTGTAGCGGCTGCCATTTTTGCTGCCGCTACACAAACAAAGCGATTTCGCTTTCCCTCACTCGAAAAGCAATCTGGTGTAAGATTGCAGATTAAATCTTAAATCGGCAATCGGCAATCTTAAATCTGAAATTCCCATGCGCGTAATTGTTCAAAGAGTCAAATCTTCTCAAGTTACGGTTAACGGTAACATTGTGGGCAAAATTGGGCGAGGACTGAATTTACTTGTCGGTATTGCTAACACCGATACCGAAGCAGAACTTGACTGGATGGCGCGCAAGTGTTTGGAATTGCGCTTATTTCCAGCAGATGAAAATAATGGCAGTCGCTGGGAAAAATCGGTGCAAGAAATTGGCGGCGAACTGTTAGTTATCAGTCAATTTACCCTCTATGGAGACTGTCGCAAAGGTCGCCGTCCCTCTTTTGATAACTCAGCCGCACCAGAAGCGGCAAAAAACTTGTACGATCGCTTTGTAGATCGGTTGCGCCAAACCGGATTAAAAGTCCAAACCGGCGAATTTGGCGCGATGATGCAAGTCTCGATTGAAAATGATGGCCCGGTTACCCTACTATTGGAGCGAGATGCATTTTAACTGGGGATGAGATTGTTTGCATAAACTGTAGGGGCAGGACGTAGAATAATTGTCGTTTAGACAGGACTTTCGCAAAGAAACCCAGTTTCTCCGAAAAATCGTTGGTTTGCCAGAGATTAACTCTTCACCTTTGTTTCTTTTCTTGTCTTGCATAAGTCCCGTTAGATTCAAAGACTGTCTCATGTTCCCTAGATGCAATAACCCTGGCAAAGATTGTTAGCGCGTCCGTTGGGTTTCCTTGCCTCAACCCAACCTACAATCATCTTGGAGGAAGCATTATGCAGCATCTCGATCAAGGTAAACTCAGATGGTTTCGCCACCAAATTAAAACTTGGGCGAAGCAACATTTGCGAAATTTCCCTTGGCGAAATACCACAGATCCTTACGCAATTTTTGTGGCAGAATTAATGCTGCAAAAGACTAATGCAGCTTTAGTCGCGCCGATTTACCAGGCGTTTATGCAAAAATATCCGACTCTGGATGCTTTAGCTGCTGCACCTTTTGAAGAAATTAGCAGCATTTTGCAGCCTTTGGGACAAAGCTTGCGCGTCGAACGGTTGCGCCGCTCAATCCGGATGATTCAATCAAAATATGGCGGAAATATCCCCAAAACCGAAGCGCAGTTGCTGGAATTACCCGGAGTTGGAAATTATACCGCCCGCGCTATCTGTACCAACGCTTTTGGACAGCCCAAAGCCGTTCTCGATACCAACGTGGCGCGGATTTTAGAGCGATTTTTTGGATTTTCTACGAGCGATCGCGTAAAAGCCCGCTCTAAGCCCCTACAACAAGCCGCAGACCAAGTAGCCCCCGATACCAACGTTGCCACCTGGAACTTAGCCTTGTTAGACTTTGGCGCCGCAGTTTGCACTGCCAGAACCAACCGCTGTACTGAGTGTCCTTTGCAACAAAAGTGCCAGAAAGCAGCATTTGATGAGAAGATAATATGATAAACGTTTACAAAATTTAACGGTTCCGGTCTCATGGCTCAAATCCAGTTTTCCAGAGGTATCGATGAAGACGCAATTCCCGATGTGCGCCTAACCCGCGCCAAGGATGGTAGCACCGGCACAGCTACGTTTTATTTTGAGAAACCCAAAGCGCTTAGCAGTACCAGTACCGACGAAATCACTGGGATGTACCTAATTGATGAAGAAGGCGAATTGCTGACGCGGGAAGTAAAAGCCAAATTTATCAACGGTCAACCTGAAGCATTAGAAGCACTTTACATCATGCGATCGCCCGCAGAATGGGATCGCTTTATGCGGTTTATGGAACGCTACGCCGAAGAAAATGGTTTAGGGTTCAGCAAGTCTAAATAGGTAATGGGTAATGGGTAATTGGTAATTGGTAATATTGGATGCCAGGATGCAAGGATTTTGGATTAAATTTTAATTGTAAATATGAAATCCTTTTCACAAATTACCCATTCCCAATTAGCTATTACCAATTAGCCATTACCAATTACCAATTACTAATTCACTGCTATGACACCCCAACCTCACCCCGATTCGACTCAAATAACCGTAAATTGCGCTGTTATTACCGTCAGCGATACGCGCACTCTGGAAACAGATAAAAGCGGTCAGATAATTAAGCAATTGCTCGTAGATGCCGGTCATGAAGTAAGAGATTATACAATTGTCAAAGATGAACCGGAACAAATTCGGGCGCAGATGGAAATATGGGGAAAACGTCCCGATTTGGATGCTTTAATTTTTAATGGGGGAACGGGGATTGCACCGCGAGATACGACTTATGATGCGATCGCATCGCTGCTAGAAAAAACTTTACCCGGTTTTGGGGAATTGTTCCGCTACATGAGTTACCAAGAAATTGGTTCGAGAGCGATCGCATCGAGAGCGATCGCGGGCGTCTATCAAGGTAAACTGGTATTCTCCCTCCCCGGTTCGAGCAACGCCGTCAAACTAGCCGTCTCTCAGTTAATTTTGCCAGAATTAGTCCATCTAGTCACGCAGTTAAAAACGGGTAATGGGTAATCGGAAATTAGGCTACCAACCTAAGACGGGACAGTTCGATACAGGGACAAGGGGGACAAGGGGGACAAGGAGGACAAGGAAGAAAATTATTCTCAGAGAGCTTGTCCCGCCTTAGACTGGTAGCCGGAAATTAAAGAAGCCAGATTCTTGCAATTAGCAATTAGCAATTAGCAATTAGCAATTAGCAATTATGAAACCTCGTCGCCAGAAATTTTTGAGATCGGGTATTCTTGGTTTCTGCCTGATAATTGGAATTTGGCTGCTTAATCTCACACTGACTTTGCAAGCAGCATCAAAAAAGCCAGTCGATGCCTTATTCGTACTGGGAGGCAGCATCACCAGAGAAATTCACGTTGCCGAGTTAGCTAAAGAATATCCTAAAATACCGATTTTGATTTCCAAAGGTTCGCAAGATCCTTGTATTTTACTCATTTTTCAAAGAGCGAAAACGTCCCTAGAAAATGTTTGGGTGGAAAAGTGTGCCAATTCCACATTTGGCAATTTCTATTACAGTCTGCCGATTTTGGAAAAGTGGCAAGCTCATAAAGTAATATTAATCACTTCACCCAGCCATTTACCCCGCGCTAAATGGATGGCTCAAATCATTTTAGGTGCGAAGGGAATTTGGGTAGAGCCAGATATCGTCAAAGAAAAGGGAATTCCTGGGAATCGGGAAAACTCTTTCGTCACTGCGTTTGATGTCACTCGCAGTTTGTTATGGGCAGTTATCGGTCAATTTTACTCGCCCCAGTGTGCCGAGGTAAGGCCGCTGTCTGAACTAAATTTGGTAGAATGGAAGGCAAAAGGGTTTAAGTGCGAGCGCCAAGGGAATCTTGGGTATTAAAGCAAAAGTTCCGAGGATCGGTAGGTGTTGGAGGATATGGGTAAAATTTTTGGGCTGGAACCTTTAGCCTACAAGCCTTTGAGGTCAATAGCAGCGAAAAACGAGCCTCGGAATGGCTAAAACCCTGACTGTGATTGGATTGGAGACTAGGTGAAAATTAATGGGGTTGACAGAGCGATCGCTGAAATGGTACTTTTAGGATCGCTCCTCGCAGTTGCACCTCGAAAACTAAATACAGTAAGCGTTTCAGCATCAAGCTGTTGCAACATACTTAAATCCCTATTAGGGATTGAAACGGAAAAAGCAAGTCTAGAAAAATCGCAGCAAGCGGGTTGCAACATACTTAAATCCCTATTAGGGATTGAAACCACTTCTTAGAGCAGCAAGTAGAGTACAAAAAAAAGTTGCAACATACTTAAATCCCTATTAGGGATTGAAACAGGCGATCTGGACATCAACTAGATGGCAAAATTGTGTTGCAACATACTTAAATCCCTATTAGGGATTGAAACGCAGAACGCAGAGATGCGAAACCATCTTGAACAAGTTGCAACATACTTAAATCCCTATTAGGGATTGAAACGCTCCTCCAATCCGGGATGTGTTAATGGGCTTAGCGTTGCAACATACTTAAATCCCTATTAGGGATTGAAACCATTGTTGATTAAGTCTGCACGCTCCAGTCTCTGGTTGCAACATACTTAAATCCCTATTAGGGATTGAAACTTTGCCCAAGAGGATTAGTCCAACACACAAAAAAGAGGTGTTGCAACATACTTAAATCCCTATTAGGGATTGAAACTATATCCTTAACCCGCCAGGGAATAAATTCCCTGGCTAACAGCTAAAATCCTCTAAAGAGGATTGCAGAATTTACGTAAATCACCTTTGTTTATCTGAAAAATATTCTACTTGGAACTAGAGATATGCCTCCCTTCCGCACTCGCGTTCGCAGTAAGAAACTTTGGTGATAGATTCGCAGTGGATAAATTTTTGATTAGATACTTACAGAATTTAGGCAAATCACCTTTGTTTCTCTGACAAATAGTTGATTTGGTTGCGAGAGATATACAAAGAAACAAAGGTGATGGCATCGTCCTGGGTAAGACATGACTTAGTAATCATGATTATAGTCGATTTTAATCGACTTGAGCTATTAGCTCGGAAATTGATTTCCGGGTGGGTTAGTGGGAAGGTGCAAGATTTAAAGCTAACCTAAATACCTACAAAAGATTGAAACTAGATCAGAGATTGAAACGCAGATTGAATAGTTGCCACAGAAACTTCAGAGAAAAATTGACGGCGGAATTGTTATTCGCGGATAGCGGCTAAAAACAGGGGAATCCCATCCGCAACACCATCTTCGATATTAGAATAACCCTCAATCCGGATACCGCCATCGGCGTTAGAAATTTGGCAACCCAAATGACTTAAAGTTCGCAACCCCACAAGTAATATCATGTCCGGTTAAACACCCATAGTTAGGAATGAAGCCCAGACAGGGTGACACGGTGACGGGTCGAGATTTTTATTAAGGGTAATTAGGCGGACATCATATAAGGTAGCATTACCAATACCCAATTTTTCAGGACTTACGCAAGGGCGTTCCTATCACCAAAGTTTCTTGCCGCGAACGCGAGTGCGTAAGGGAGACATATCTCTAGTTCTCTTGCGACGATTTTTCATAGTGCCATAAAAGTTGGGCGGCATAATTTCCGGATAAGTCCGGTGCCTGCTGTCTAACAGCTTCAATCAACCATTCTGGCGGTTTAATGGTTGCAGGACATACGCACCCTGCGCCAAAAACAAAGGTGATGCGTCAATCTCGCGAGTCTACACCCACGATTTTTCGGATCGCCCTTTGTTTTTTTGCGTAAGTCCTAGGTTGGAGAAAGTATCCACTGGGATTGTTGATTCAACATATGATGTTTGCTGTTAAACACCCCCCTTGACAAGGGGGGCAGGGGGGGATCTATCAGGAAATTGGCGGTATATTCGAGTTTTCAGATGCGGTATCGGTGCCGATGACTTTAGTAGCAGCTTCGCTGACAATTTCTTGGGGTTTATTGGCTGAGGGACGACGACGCGATCGCTTATAAGCCGCCCTTTCAGCTTTCTCCCTTTCGTAAGCAATTAGTCTACCATAATACTCGTGCTTGCTCAAATTCATCGACAAGAAAATATGCTGGCGAGTATTGCCAAATCCCTTGCGAGTAAAAAACTTTACCGCTGGAGTATTCGCCGGATCGGTATCAGCCATCATGAAACGCACCCCATCTTCAATCATGCGTTCTACTAGCTTATCTACCAATTTATCACCAACTCCTCGACGCTGAAAGTTAGGATTGACACCTAACCACATAATATAGCCATAAGTCCAGTTTCCTTTGGTGATAACGGTTCCCAAAATAAATCCTGCCAGTTGATTGTCTATTTCGGCAACCAGACAATATTCCGGATCTGTATTATAAAGTCCAATTACCTCCCACTCATCCCAAGTGCGATAGATATAAGGATACAAATCGCTGGTAAATACATCTTCTCCCAAGTGATAGACATGGGCAAGGTCATCAATATCCATTTCACGGACGTCGATATATACGTTTGTGGGGACATCCCCGTCATTAGTATCGTTCGTCATCACAATTAAACAAATACTTCCTTTCTTAGGATATCTGGTTTTTGGAGGAGGTTGTTACGCAAACACCAAAGTTTCTCTGAAAAATCGTTGATCAAGGAAACTATAAATCTACTCATAAACCCGGTTTCTCGCCCGCCAATCACCTTTGTTTATCTGAAAAATTCTGGATTGGAAAACTAGAAATCTACTCATAAACCCGGTTTCTGGCATCTCTTGTATTTGATGCGATCGCACTCTCAACACTACGCACAGTCGCAGCAAAAAGCGCCTAAAATAAAAAGCAATAGACTATAGCGGAAGTCGAGACAATGACAACAGTAGTGTTAAATTTGGAAAGTGTAGGTTTGACCGACGAACAGTTTTACCATCTGTGTCAGGTAAACCGAGATTGGCAATTTGAACGTACAGCTAAAGGAGAACTAATTATTATGTCACCCGTAGGAGGAGTCAGCGGCAATCGAGAAGCCGATTTAATTAGCTTAGTCTGGTTGTGGAATAATCAAACACAACTGGGAAGAGTATTTAGTTCTTCGACAATTTTTCGCTTACCAAATGGCGGAGATCGCTCTCCCGATGTTGCTTGGGTTAGCTTAGAAAAATGGGAAGCTTTAACCGAGCAACAAAAAGAAGAATTTCCCCCAATTTCTCCCGATTTTGTCATTGAATTGCGCTCTCGCACAGACGCACTGAAACCGCTTCAAGAAAAGATGCAAGAATATCTTAATAGTGGGTTGCGCTTGGGTTGGTTAATTAACCCACAAGCGCAACAGGTGGAAATTTATCGCCCGGATCGCCAGGTAGAAATTCTACAGTTTCCGGTTAGTTTATCGGGAGAAGATGTATTACCTGGATTTGTTTTAAATTTACCGCTGGGCTGAATCAAATTATGTGCGACGGGCATCTCGCTTTTGCAGTTTGTGGAGGTAACATGGTATGCGATCTTTTTTCTCTAGCCCAGGACTTACGCACGACGAACCCATCACCTTTGTTTCTTGCTACGATATCTAATTCCAAAGCGACGATTTTTCAGAGAAACTTTGGTGTTTGTGTAAGTCCTGTAGCGATTAACTCCTAGCTAACAAAACTATTATCTTCATCGCTCAAAGATTCATGTTTCTCTCCACAAACATGACTATATTGCTAGACATAGACGAAGTAGTTGCTGCTCAGACTCAGACTTGTATTCCCTTGAACAATGGCGATTAATTCGTCGTTCTGACTATAGCCTGCAATCCCATCATTGTCGAGAACTATTCTGGTATCCAGACCAGATCTAGCCAGGCTATAGTTTGTTGCAGATCCTTTTAGCTGCATTTTATCTTCGATGCCGTTGAAGTCAACAATTAAAGCATAGTCGTCATTACCAGGATTTGCCGACTTGCCATCATCATAGTAAAAATTTTTGCTATCACCCAGAATGAATTGATCTGCGCCCAAACCTCCAATCAGAGTATCAATTTCTCCGCGCCCCGGAGTACCGAAACTCATAATCTCAACCAGGGAATTTTTCTTGATGATGTTAGCATCAGCACCAACTACAATGTCGTTACCAGCAGCACCACCTACAAGATCGCTGCCAGATCCACCCGTAAGAAAGTCATCGCCATCGCCGCCATCTAGATTATCGTTTCCGGAACCGCCATTGACTATATCAAAGTCGGAACCACCGCTGAGAAAGTCGTTTCCTGAACCGCCATTGAGAATGTCATTTCCAGCGCCACCTTCTACAACGTCGTTTCCTGAACCGCCATTGAGAATGTCATTTCCAGCGCCACCATTTACAGTATCGTTTCCCGTACCGCTATTAACAATGTCATTTCCAGCGCCACCATTTACAGTATCGTTTCCTGAACCGCTATTAAGAATGTCATTGCCGTCAAAGCCATTAATAATGTCATTTCCGGAGCCACTATTGATAATATCGTCGCTATTGCTGCCGTTGAGAGTGTTGTTACCGCTAGTGCGATTGAGGATTAGTCCGCTCATATTAACACCCACATTAACTCGCTAAAACTTATTAAACAGCAACCCAACCTAGCTATGTTGCCAATTTGGCAGCTTTGTTGAATTGCTCATAATAATAAAACCTCACCGCGTCGTTGTGTAGGGAACATTATTGCCCTTGATATGAAACAGACTCCCACAAGCAAGTCGTTCCTGCTGTTTTGGAGTTGTAGGCGAACCAAGTTGATCGATAAACCTGTGTTGATATTTGCGGGGACAGGTGGCGAGTAGGTTTAAGTGTCCTTGAGATCGTCTCAGATTTTGTCAGTTGTGCAGGACTTACGCCAGGGCGTTGACATCACCTTTGTTTCGACCTATATCTCTAGTTTACAAATCAACAATTTTTCCGAGAAACAAAGGTGATTTTGTCAAAAATTATCCAGTATCACATTTTTATCCTTCATCCTTCCCATCACTAATCACCAATTACCAATTACCAATTACCAATTACCAATTACCAATTTAGACTTTAGTCAAAACAAACACACTACCCTCATTCCCCCGCCCGATTCGCAAGTCTTCATCCAGATAGGTGATATCCAGCCAACCTCGTTGCTCGCGACTGTCGATGGTAAAATCGAGGGCGGTAAATTTTTTACCAGATTCGATCTGCTCGATAAAATTACTAGGGGATTGATAATCGATTAAGCGTTGCAAACCGGAGAGCGAGCGCTTAAATATAACCTTGACCCGGCGTTCTGAAACTGCCTCGAACTCGGCAGCAACGCTCACAAGTCCTTCTAAATAGGGCAGTCCGTAAATTTCGGCAATGTTGTAAACCTGGCGTTCTTTAGTACGGATGCATTGATAAACTTGACCGAGTTTGAATAACGGCAGTTGGTCGATGCCTAAAATACCGCGACTTGTAGTGTAGAGCAATCGCCAGTCACCTTCTAATAAATCCGCAGCTTCAGTAGGACGTGGAGTAGGGTTGCGGTCTTCTAATTGGGCGATAAGAGACAAGATTGCTTGTTTATCAGCAGCTGTTGCCAATAAGCCGCGATTTTTGCCCGAGATCGCTTCCAATAACTCACTTTTGCCAATCATGACCAATCACCTCTTTACAAAAGCGGCCCAATTCCAGGATAATCCTTGCCAGCATGACCTAAAAGTCAACAACCCGTCAGCAAGTCTCTGACTATGCTGAGGGCTTGAAAGATAGCCCACGTTGACCAGCCTAAGTCCTACGCGGACTACGTTAACGGCAAGTGTTCACGTTCACACCTACGGATGCGTGCCAGTCTGTAGCTCTGTAACCGAACGGTTAAACAGGTGCGTTGGGTCAGTGTCAGTGCTGTTCGGAAAGTACCGACCGTTAACATTGGCGAGGCAAACCTTACTCCCTTTTGGGAAGTGTGCAGCTAATAGCTGTTGCCCATATCCGTAAATGTTGAAAACACGAGTCTGTAACTGTCCAGACAAAAGGCAAATGCTCTCGTGTCGAACCTCGTCAGTAAATCCAAGGCGGTAGGGGTTTTCAAACCTCCAAGGAAAGCGACATCCCGCAGAGCTTTCCTCTCCCGCTAAAAATAGCGTTTATAGCAAGAGTCAAGAGCGGGTTTTCATGATGGATAACTCTACTTTATACCTACTGCGATCGCCAACAGTTTTGGTACACTTCTAGTGATAGATAAATATGCGGCGGAAACGATCAGCTGCAACGCTACTTAAAGTATGTACAATCCTTCCTTACGGGAACAACCCCTAGATCAGCCAGCTGCCGTGATTCCCCAGAAACACGAATCATCGATTCTCGACTGGTTAGAATCCACAGGTCGCCTCTTGGCTCGCGATGAAGCTCATCTTGAGGCAGGATATCTCGATGAAGCCGATGAGGAAATCTCAGACCTGATGGGAGGTGACGATGTTGGCTTCGACGACGACGATGACTTCGATGACGATGCGGGGGTGGATGACGACTAATTCCAGCCAGCGTTAATTTTATACCGATGCCGTCATCGGTGACGTGAAAAGTGGTGTGTGGAGTGGAATATTACCGTGGATGCAAAATTATCGCCTGGTAGGTCTTTTAACCTGACAGGAGCCGGATTAGCCCTATTGCTCTGTGTAGCACTCAGTGTAGTCGCTCTGGTTCTCGATTTGATAGCAGGCCGCTCTTTGTGGCAAGATGCTTCCCTCACCTTACCCTTGCTGGTTTCCGCCGTGACAACCGCCTGGTTGGGTTATCGAGTGGTGCCCGTCTTGCGGAGGCTCAAAGCCGAACAAATTATTCGCGAAGATGGCCCCCAATCCCACTTAAAAAAGGGAGGCACTCCCACAATGGGGGGTGTCTTTTTTATCCCAACTGCGGTAGCAATCGCCCTGGTGTGGTCTGCTTTCACCCTCGGCATCACTAACATCGCCCCCGTAGTGGGTGTATCGGTTTTGACGTTAAGTTATGGATTCATCGGCTGGCTAGATGACTGGCAAATCCTACGCCGCAAATCGAACAAAGGAATTTCGCCTCGCACCAAACTGGCATTGCAAATAGGGTTTGGCGCGCTATTTTGTTTGTGGCTGCTAGTTAGCCAACCCCCAACGATCGCAAACATCGACTTACCATTTGGAATCGTTTTACCATTGGGGCTACTGTTTTGGCCTTTAGCTGCATTTGTCCTAGTAGCAGAAAGTAATGCCACCAACCTCACCGACGGCGTCGATGGACTCGCAGGAGGAACCTGCGCCATCGCTCTTTTAGGACTCGGTGCGATCGTCGCTCCCACCAACCCCGGATTAACGATATTCTGCGCTAGCATGAGCGGTGCTTGCTTGGGTTTCCTCGCCCATAACCGCAACCCGGCTAGAGTATTTATGGGCGATACCGGATCTTTAGCACTGGGAGGCGCATTAGCATCCGTCGCCTTAGTCAGCAACAGCCTTTGGAGCTTATTCCTCCTCAGCGGTATCTTCTTTGTAGAAACCTTGTCCGTCATGGCACAGGTGAGTTACTACAAAGCCACCAAACGCCGCAACGGCATCGGTAAGCGACTGTTTAAAATGGCACCGCTCCACCACCATCTCGAACTGAGCGGCTGGTCAGAAATTAAAGTCGTTGCTACCTTTTACGCCATCAACGGACTGCTGGCGCTCCTCAGTTTTGTTCTGCGTTGAAAGCAGCAATTGGTATAAAATAAAACTACAATAACCCATAGTAGGGTCACGGCGTAGAAGAATTTTCATTGACCAGAAACCCGGTTTTTCTAAAAAACCGGGTTTCTTGAAACTAGAATGCCGTGCCCCAAAAGCTGCAAAATTAATTTATATTATGTCCGTTGAATCACCCGTAATAAAACCTGACCACGTTGCCACCCAGATGATGGGGATGTAGGGAACATCCGAGATATCTTGCCAGAACAGATAACCTTACTGGTGCCGTGCCCAATCGCTCAATCGCGGGTAATCGACCGGACATGGTATTGAAACAAGTCACTTAAAACATTAGCAATTATTTACAAACATTAGCATTTATAACTGGGTCCCTGGGGCGATTCTTGGGGGCGGCGGAGAATCTTTGTCAAACTTAAATAAAGTTCTGCCAACGCTGTAACTAAAACCTGTAAAATTATAAGTGTTTTGGTTTACCAGCTTTTAGGTTTTCCATGCAACTGGTTGAAAGACACATTATCAAATCAACCCATCCCCTATTTTCAGAAATAGACGACCTCAGTTTTAAGTCAAAAAATATTTACAATGCAGCGATCTATATCCTGAGAAAAAATTATTTTTACGGCTGGGGATATCTCAATTACAATGCCCTGCAAAAACTGATGCAAGGCCAGCCGCAATACGCGTTGCCAGCTAAAGTAAGTCAGCAAATTTTAATGGTAATCGACAAGAATTGGCAGTCGTTTTGGGCAGCAATATCTGCATATTACCTAGAGCGAGAAAAGTTTTTAGGCCGCCCAAAAATGCCCAAGTATAAAGATAAAAAAGCCGGGAGAAATCTGCTAATTTATACAGGAAAAGCTATCAGCCAAGTCAAACTACGCCAGGGGATTATTAGTCTATCAATGACTAACATAACAGTTAAAACAAAAGTGCCAACGGCTGCTATTCGTCAGGTAAGGATAGTACCACAATGCGATTGCTACATAATTGAGGTAGTTTATGAACAACAAGAGTCCACCCCGTCACCTGTTCAGAGTAATGCCATCGCAGCGATTGATTTAGGAGTGAATAACTAGGCGACGTTAACATCAAATCAGTTGGGATTTGTCCCTCTACTGATTAACGGACGACCGCTCAAGTCGATGAATTATTTTTACAACAAGCATCGCGCAAAAATGCAGTCATTACTCCGGGGTAATCGCCAGACATCTTCGAGGATTAAAAGTCTCACACGCAAGCGCAACCAAAAAGTAGATAATTATTTGCACCATGCTAGTTCCTTGGTGGTGGAAACTTTGGTGGCTCATCGTATAGGTACGCTAGTAATTGGTTTGAATCCTTTGTGGAAACAAGCAGTTTGTCTGGGAAAAGTCAATAATCAACATTTTGTTTCTATTCCCCACAAGCGGTTTGTGGATATGC
>NZ_JBHFNP010000225.1:0-58364 GCF_041929235.1 Microseira sp. BLCC-F43 | reverse complement strand
TTAGCCCAAACCAAAAGAAGCCCCACATCTGACCGAAGGCAGTGTGGGATGAATTTTGGGGTAATCAGGTTGCGTCCCCCGACCTATGTTGACCGTCAGTCAACGCGGGAGTGGGGACAGCGACTTGATTACCAATTTCTGGGGTTGGTAATGAGTCAATGAAATCTTCGAGTATTTGAGTCATAGTCTTATCTTTCCAGGCTGAATATAACCGTAATTATTAATCTGCGTTCTGATATTCGCAAGTTCAATGTTTGATTTTTCATATGCCAGTACAACGCCGTTACGTTTATGTTAGCATAGTTGTCACAAAGGAGGTGATTAAAAATGTTGCTTAACTCTCAGTATCGGGCAGTTCCAAATACCAATCAAAAACTAGAACTAAATACTTGGTTGAGGATTTGCCAGTACTGGTACAACAAGCAACTAGGAGACAGATTTGATTGGTGGGAGAACAACCGCAGTCGCATTGATGCTTGTTCAATAGTCAGTTGTCCGTTGCCTCAACTACGCGAAAATCCTGATTTATACTCTCAAAAGAAACAACTTCCTACTCTTAAAGAAGACTTGTTTAAAGTGGGTCATTCTGGAGAGTTGTTGGATTTTACTCGTGTCCCCTCTCAGACATTGCAAGATGTTTCTCTCCGCGTAGATTTGGCTTTCTCTCGCTTTATTAAAGGGGATAGCAATGGTAATCGTAGTGGGAAGCCACGTTTCAAGAATGCGGCACGTTACCGCACCATGAGGATTGAAGGTCAAGCCATTACCGTTGAGCGTATTGAAAAAGATTGGTTATTCTTGTCAATTTCAAAGCTAAAAGGTTGGATAAAAGTACGTTGACATCGACCTTTACCTAATGGTTTTGTACTAAAAAATGCTTTGTTAACCTTGAAAGCTGATGGCTGGTACATCACAATTTGTCTCGAAGATCCAAACGTACCAGTTTTCACGCCAGATGAGATAACGCCCACTTGGGATAACACTCTGGGATTGGATGCGGTGTTACATGAAGACGATTATTTGGCAACTTCAGAAAATACCAAACTACCAGCGCTAAAGTCTTTCAGAAAGTCTGAAAAGCGGCGAGCCTTAGTTTCTAATCGTAAATCAGCCAAGAAAAAAGGCAGTAAGGCAAGACGTAAGCTAGCCTTGAGGGAAGCGCGAGAACATCAACGTATTGCCAGAGCGAGGAAAGACCTAGTTCGGACAAATAAAAAAGTTTTTGTACGTGAAGATTTAAACTTAAAAGCTCTGTCAAAGAGAAACAAAGCTGGGCGGGACGAAAACGGGACTTATCTTCCAAACGGGCAAAGTGCCAAATCAGGCTTGAACAAGTCTTGGAATGATGCCGCCTTTGGACAGTTTTTCACAATCCTAGAATACATAGCTTCAAAAGCTGGAGCTAGGGCAATAGCAGCCAAACCTGCATACACATCTCAATTACTCGCGTATCGTGATGAATTTATGTTCACTGATTGCGATATCCGCGAGTATTGGCATGAAAAAGAGCGTCTTTGGGTGAATCGCGACATTAATGCCGCTATCAACTTAAAGCGTGTGGGGCTGGGACATCCCCCCAACCCCCCTGATTAAGGGGGGCAGGGGGGATGCCTTTGAGGGAATCCTGTATTAACTGACTCTACTACCAATAGTACCAAGGGAGGAAGTTCTAGTAGTTCTCAGGAATGCTAGAAGCCTACACTCACAGCTTGCTGGAGCGTAGGTAGTTCACGGTCGCACCATTACTTTAATCGCTTCTCGGCTATCCATCGCGGCATACCCCCCTGGCACACCATCGAGTTCGACGGTCATATCGAGAACGGGTGAGGGGTCAATTTTACCAGCCACTACATCAGCCAGCAGTTCGGGAATATACGCACGGGCAGGTGCAACGCCTCCCCGTAAGGCAATATTAGACATAAACAAACGGGGGAGATTAATCGTTTCGCTACCGTGAGGTACTGCTATCTAAAACCCGGACAATGCCCGACATTAGTTGACACTTCAACAGGGAGCGACGGCGCAATTAACCCTCTGTGTCCAGGCTCGGCTTAGCCCTCCGAGCATATTGTTCTAAATTCACAGCAGCATTGAAATCTCTCTCGGCTACAAATCCACAAGCCGAACACTCATAAATCCTATCGCTAAGAGACATCGGCTGCTGTCCTTTGCAGTTAGAACATAACTGAGTTGATGGATACCACCGATCTACTAAAACGACACAGGAACCGTAGCGCTGTGCTTTGTACTCAATTTGTCGCCTGAATTCGTAAAAATTGGCATCCGCAACAGCACCCGCTAGTTTATGGTTAGCCATCATTCCCGATACATTTAAGTCCTCAATTGCTACAACAACGGCGTGGTTTTTGCATATATAAGTCGTAGCTTTATGAGTAGCATCGAGTCTGATGTTTTTTACTCGTTGATGAGCTGCTGCTAACCTTAACTTTTGTCGGTGATATCTTTTGCTACCTTTTTGTTTGCGCTGCAACTGGCGCTGCAATCTCGCTAAAAGCGACCGTGCTTTCTTCAAAGCCTGGGGGTTGGCAATTACCATGCCGCTCGACAGGGTAGCTAGCTGTTTTACTCCCAAATCTACACCTATAAAGTCACGGGATTTAGACGTAAATTCAGGCTCTATTTCATAGGTAAAACTGATATACCAGTTGCCAGATGCTTGTGAAATGGTAAATTTTTTGGTGGTGACGTGGGGCAAACCTTCATAAGTTGATACCCAGCCAATTGTGGGTAACTTCAATCTCGTACCGCCCACGGCGAGCGGTCTGCCACTAGCATCGATGGTAAAACTATCGTGCTGACCCTTTTTCTTGAACTTTGGATAACTTGCTTTCCCCGAAAAAAAGTTACCGAATGCCCTACCCAGATGCTCGAAGGCATATTGGGTCACTTTTTGACAAATGCCTGGTTCTTTCATCCAAGGATAGACAGGCTTCACGTGATTGTTAAAAAACTTTTTCAACACCAAAGTATTGGGCTTCAACCCCTCAGAATAGAGCGCGATCCATGTTAAGAGTCCCCAGTTAAAAGTAAACCGAGCAATCCCCGCGTGTTTTGCCATTAACACCGCTTGGGCAGGGGTGAGTTTTAACTTGGTCTTGAGGGCAGTGTACACGACAGTCGCGGGTAATTCGAGTGATGCCGATGATAACATATGTCGCGATCGATGTACTACTTATTCGGGGAATGTCCTTGTTTTTGTGGTTCTAGTAATTACTCCCTATATTAAGCCGTGAGTGGACATAGATTGTATTTCTGAAACCTTTATGCTCACAGCGCTTCACCTGGTTACTCTCGGATGGTCGATGCAGCGTTCATTGGCTGGGAGAAGTTGTGGAATACGCTGGGCAAGACGCACTACGTTGAAAGCGGCTCTTTAGATCTGTGCTACACTCGAAGAGATTTGGTAGATATATCCCGTGCTGCACTTGACCAAGTTATAGCAATGAGCGCTGGTGTGTTTACACATTAGAAATAGAAGCTTTATCAGCAGGCTACTAGAACATTCGTACGTAAATACGCGAGAGCGCACTGCTATAGCATTCCCTACCAACTGCTCTCGCCGCAGGAGATGGCGCGGTTACCAGATGACACGCTACAGATAGAGACTTGGCGTAAGTAATGTTTAATTTAGAGAGGAAGATATAAAATGGTTCAAAACTCTGCTATGTCTGGATTTGGTCGTAGTTTTTTGGTTCAAAAAATCCTAGATACCTAAACTGAGCGTTGGACCCAAGCGGTCAAAACCCTTAACCAGCAGGCTCAACTTGACTCTAACTGGGTACCGATAATTCAAAATGTGGAAGCTACAGCAGGTCAATACCGTGTTCAGTTCATTAACAAGAACAATCTAGATGAGACTCGCTGGATTGAAACCAATGATCCAACTTTTGAGAATTTCCGCACCTTTTTCAACGAACAAGCCCAAAATCTGGGAGAAATGTTTCAAGTTGATTCCCTCACAGGTCAGGTAACCTCTAAAACTGCCAGTAGTAGTGTATCTGCTGGGGTTGGGGTCGGCGCTAATAAAGCGGACTTAGTTAAAACCGTTATCAATTGGGTTGCAGAGGGAGAGTTGTATGAGAAATCTGATAACCCAGATTTAGATCTAGCAGTGGGAGTACAAAGCTATTGGAACTTAACCCAATACGGCCATGGTGTGGTCACAGAAGTATCTCAAGTAATCACTGAGATCATACCGGCTTTAAGAAATAGCGGCGCTGTAGCCAAGGAAGTTTCCGAAAGCTTAGTCACCACTGTGGTGAAAACCTCTCTCACAGAAGGCTTGGGCGTTCTTTTGAGTATAGGAAATGTCATCTTAGATGGCATTGTCCTTTCTAAGACTTCATCCACTCCTGAACGAGCTTCGATTACTACAACTTTGGTCTTTGATGTTACAGCAACTGCCACTTCTTTGCTTTCCCTGGGGTTAGGAATTATCGGCGCTTCTACCGCAGCTTCCATCTTGGGAGCGATCGCAGTCCCCCTTGCTGGGTTAGCGGCAGGAATTCCCACCTTAGTAGCACTATATGCCCAAAGAACTGAGAATGCAGAAAAGGTAGCTGAACCCTTTGGTACAATTGCTCAGGGCTACGCTGCTAACTCTGATGGTAGCAGGGGTATGACTTACCAAGCAGCCGATCAATATCAGGGCATTCAATCAGCCTTGAAACCTAAAGGAGGGGCAGTTATCACCGAAATTGACCTCCTAGGACGACGGCTGACCTTTGGTAGTCAATATCTCTATCAAGTTAATCCAGATCACCCCGGAGCGGCTCACACTAAAGTCAACAATACTGATAGTTTCTCGGCCGGTCCCGATGTGGGTTGGGTAGGTAATAGTAGAGCGAAAACTCTACCACTTCTTAGTGTTCGGGAAGGACTTGGTTGCCCTCAAACGGTACAATTACAGAATACCAATGTAGATGTGATTGTCTTGCCCAGAGATATCGAGATGGTTTTCGATTATAAGCACGGCACAGTATCACCACTTTGGCAAGAGAATTTTAGCAGCCCTGGTATAAATGCACTCCGCACAATTGAATCTCATTTTTATGAGAAGTTTTACTATGATTACTGGGCAACCTCAGACTTTGCCATCGATCAATTCCGATGTCAATATAGACCTACTACTGTCACGGTAAAGTTAGACAAAGCCAGACGAACTGTTGTAATTCCTCAGCTTGCAGATATTGAAAAGTCCAATTTAACTTACAGATTGGAAGGTAATGGTGGAACTTACGCTGTAGTCTTAAGCGAGCAGGATATCAATATTAAAATCAAAGCTTCCAACGATCCTGATGAAAGGTGGATTTTTAACATCGACAGAATAGGAATTGGGGAGCGTTCTACTGAGTTGCGTCCTTCAGGGTGTTGGCATATAGTTTTCAATGATGATGGTTTCACAATTGGACAAACCAGAGCCGCGAGAGCCTTTTTTCCTGCTGCTGAACCGCAACGGGTACGATTTGAAGGAGCGATGCCTAATCGCATAGTCTTATGTGACAATATAGGCCATATCTTTATGGTTAATCTTCAGGATAAAAATATGTCCCTGCTGCTAGATATTACCAGAAAAGAATTAAGCAGCCTAGAGGAGGAACGACATGACCTAATACAAGCTGAGCTACCCATGGATATGCGTTACCCAAGTCTTTTGTATCGCGCCTATGTTAGTTATAAATATCTGAAAAATTCGACAGATGGAGGCCAAGGAATAGGAATTTTAGAATCAGTTCCTTTGACCAATGAAGATAATATTGGCATTCTCTATAAAGAATCCGAGTATCAGTATACGGGAACTTGGGACCCCCGTCATTTTGCTCTTTGAGTATTTCTATACTGATTCCAACGGACATCAGGAAGAAAATCCACGCTTTCTAAAGAAAGCTGAACAGTCTATTAAACATGCTCAGCGTCGCATCTACAAGAAAGAAAAGGGTAAAAATGGGCGATCTCATGCAAGAAAGCGATTTGCTAAGAAACACTTAAGAGTAAGTAGGCAGCGTAATGAACACGCCAAAAGATTGGCGCGTTGCGTAGTCAAGTCTAACGACTTAGTAGCTTATGAAGATTTAAGTGTTCGCAATATGGTCAAAAACCATCCCCCCTTCGCCCCCCTTAATAAGGGGGGTTGGGGGGATAGCGATGCTGGATGGACGCAATTTAGACAATGGGTTGAGTATAATGCTTGCAAGTTTAACCGAGAAGCTGTTGCGGTTAACCCACGATATACCAGTCAAAACTGTAGTAATTGTGGGGCAATTGTGAAAAAGTCTCTATCAACTCGTACCCACATCTGTAAGTGTGGATGCAGGTTAAATAGAGATGAAAACGCGGCAATAAACATTTTAAATCTTGCATTGCAAGCTAGGGGAGGGCATCCCCAAAGTAACGCGCTCCGGAGTTGGAGTCACTACGCTAGTTGGAGCAACCCTGAAGCGAGCAAACTCTGACGTTGAGTACAGAATCCCCCGTCTTTTAAGCGGGGGAGTGTCAATACTCTTTCAACAGATACATAAATAGATATTTTTGTCAACTTCATTTAGAAGTGTTTACCCTAAATGAAACACTTAACCGAAGAAAAACTCTTCAAATTGGAGAGGACATCAATAGACAACTAGAAGGATGCTCAATAGAACTAAAAATGTTTTTCCCCTTGAACTTGTATGACTTGTATTCAATGGCAAACTCTTCAGTAAACCCAAGGTTGCGAAATATGTGCTGAGAAGCAACTCCGGTAGCCTCAGCAATAGCAATTTCAAAGTTATGGTGTTTAGCTAAGTTCAAGTTTTCTTTCACTAAGGTTGTGGCAATATGTCTCTTAGTGTATTTCTCTTGGACTCCCAGCATAAAAATATGCAGTACCTGTCCAGCTTTAATCGGATTACGGCTTCGGTATTTTTCTTCCAGTTCTGACAGCCAAGAAAAAAGTGCTTCAAACTTATTATCAATACCCAGATGGTCTGGATGAATTGTCATAAAATTTTCGGAAATAATGAAACCCACTACCTCTTTTGTGTTTCGAGCTTTAGCAATTATCGAAATTGCTTCATCTGCCGTTTTCTCACAAACAGGTAAAGCCAAGCGATACATCTCATTCAAGGAAATTTTTAGGGCTTTGGCGAGGGGTTCAAAACTTGAAAAAACCTGGGAAATACAAATAGCAGTCTCTTCAATATCGCTATGGTTCATCGTTTGGAATATAATTTCGTTGTTTTTATCGAGAAATTGCATAGATTTGGTTATGAGGTGTTCTGGTCTGCTTGCCAGTTGGATGAAGCGAACTTGGTGCGATCGCAAAACCGTCCGCAACTTGCGGATCGCATCTTGTGCCACCCGACGATTCAAGCAAGATTTGTCAGTATTTTTTTACCACCTCCCGGTTTAGTGCGATCGCTCATCGGACGGGGAGAGTCTTCGTGCCCTTAAAAAGGATAGCGTGCAGTTTCAGAGCACCAATTTAAATGACCCCGTATCCAGGAACGCAGTCCGTCAATGTAGCGTTTCAGACTTATATCTTCCGTCTCACCAAACGAGGGCAGACGCGATTCTAAGTTAAGAAATGCTTTGACCTCAGCATTGCACATTTCCACCGCTCGTTTGACAGCATCTTGCAGCGAGAGGTTATATTCTTGCTGTAGTACAAGGACTATGTTATGAGGATTTTCCTCCCGCAACTCTCTATTGATTCCCAATACGTCATTTGTCCAACCGATATGATTGCATACCATCACGGTCATCTGTTGGACATAAATGTGTCTCAAGAATTTAGCATTCGCTGGAATATCCTGGGAAACCCAAGTTAAATCCAAGTTGGGAAATATGGTTAGCGAGTAGGGACGTAATTTTACATAGCTAGACAAATCTGGCGTAATCCCCGCTAAACGATTGGTAGATTCCCATACAAATCCTTGGAGTTGCTGTTCTACATCCCTGGCAAAACGCTCAACCCATTCACAACTTGTTCTTTGGATTAACCGTTGGCAAATGTCTTGTAATGCTTGAGTCAAGTTATCATCTTGACCGCTGACATCAGCACCGTTTAATACATCCACCAAGCGTTGATGCAAAATAGATAATTTATCCGGATGTTTCCCTAAATTTGCAGCGTCAGACAGATCGTCATAAATGCATATCCAAGTCATGAAGTCACTTATCAAATAAAGGTCATCTGCCGCAGCATCGGGATTAGTGTAACCGACCAACCAAGCTGCTTTCTCTGCTTGCAAAGCTCGATACTCGACCCCTCCCTCTGGAACAAGGCCAAATTTACGCACCCATTCCCAGCTGTTTTTCTCAGCCTTATCAGTATGCTCGTTCAATCTTACTTCTATCGGGCAATAAAATTCGGGAATGTCTGAGCGTCGAATTCGAGCCATTGAAAATCCCTCCCCTAGTTAACTTAATTGACGAAACCCAACCTACAAGTTTTGGATGTTACTTAATCCATGCTCCTAAGTAGCTATTGACACAGCCTCTCTCATTACCTTTGTTGTTACTAAGTCAAGCGTCTGCCAAATACTGTCTATCCAATCCAGATGTTCGGGTTTCATCAGACAAGACCGCAGACAGGTAATAGAGTCAATATCCCAATTAATTCCTGCCCCAGTCTCTAAAAATAGTTCTTTTGATACATTCGCCGTAGCTAGATGGAGATTTTCCTGTCCTGCCACTTGAAAAATATCCTTTGCCAGTCGTGAAGATTCGCTTGCACTCTGAGATTTTACAGCCCAAACAACAATGTCCAATTGCGGCGTAAAAGGCACTATAAATCGCGAATCATTTTGCAGTTTCTCAAAAAAAGTAAGTGCTGCTGTTCGCGACTTACTCAAATAAGCAGCAAACTCACCGCCTGGAATTGTAGGTAGTAAACGTTGAGTTGCCCAGAGTGCTACCGCAGATGAACCCGGTCTGGAACATTCGAGGCTAATTTCACCTAAATGCAATTCCTCAGAGCTAAAGTAAGTGTAGGGCGAATTATGTTGATAAAGCTTCCCAAGAGAGGGATCTTTGAAAAGAATGCAGCCACAGCCATAAGGTTGGAGTCCATGTTTGTGCGGATCGACAACAATGGAATCAACTTGTTTGAGACAATCAAAAGCGGCTCTTGTTTCGGCATCAAGATTATCTGCCAAAGTAAAGTAACCGCCGTAGGCGGTATCGGCATGGATGCGGAACTCATATTCAGCCTGAAGTGCGAGAATTTCTGGTAGGGGATCGACAGCACCCATTCCCGTCGTCCCCATCGTCACAACAACCGTGCCAATATCACCTTCTTGTAGCAGTTTTTTCAGCGCTGATACATCCATCCGGGCGCGACTGTCGCAAGGAACGGATTGGAAAGGAAGGCGAAGCACGCCGCAAATTCTTTCATGGGTGTAGTGTGCTTGATTAGAGGCGACTATTTTTTTGTTTGGTTGTAAATTTCCTGCCACCCATAATCCCTCTAAATTCGCCATTGTGCCGCCACTGGTCAGATGTCCTAAATGAGTTTCCCAACCGAACATTTTGGCAATTTCTGCAACTGCTTCTTTCTCCATTGCCGAACTTGCCCGTCCACCATCTTGGGCGTGATTGTTGGGATTGATCCAAAGGGATAAAGTATAAGCAAGACGGGCAATTTCTGTGGGAGGTTTGAGCATTTGCCCAGCGTAGAGGGGATGGTGGTAGGGATAATTATCCTGCATCCGTTCTGCGACTTCCAACAGCACGGTTCTCATAGCATCTAGGTTAGGAGAGCGCGAGCATTTTGGTAGGTTGTGAAAACCTTCTTCTAGTCGTGCTAGTGCTTCTTGAAGTAATCCCAAGCTTTCTTTTTCTAATGTCATTGGTTTGCCGTGGTGAATTTATACACAGATTATCAGCCTTTGAGTCCCAGAGTCATTTTATACTTGTAAACTCTAAAGAAGATTCAGGATTCGGGATGGTGATGGTGTTGAGTTTTTTTTCTTTTCTTCCAAGATTGAATCATTTCCAGAGAAGCCTTTGCTCTTAGAGTCATATTTACCGGACAGCCACCCTTTATTCGACCCGTAGGGTCGAGTAGTTTGACTCTGCTATTTTCAAATTTTTCCAAAGTTTTGATAGCTGCACTACTTTCGGAAGCGGCTATCAAAGACCCTATTTCACCCCCTCCAAATTCCGCACAAATACTCTTGTGTCCATCAGATATGCCGCATTGATAAGATCGGACAAATTTTTCGTGTTCGGCTGCGAGGATGCTGGGTAAAGTTTTCATGATTCGCAGTAGCTTCTGCTTGCAAATGACATTGATGAGATAATCGTGATCCCACATCATTAACCCACTTAAATTCTCTGACTCTACCAACGACTGGGGATTACCTGCAATCATAGTAGGGCGAATTTCACTTTCATATTTCTCTCTAGTGAAGTTCCCAGTTAATTTCATTGCTGCTCCCGATGCGTACATCAGTTCAGCAGCAGTTTCTAACTCAAGTTTTGCTTGGTCGAGTTGGTCGTTACCAATGGCATCAACCAAGCGATTTAAACTCAAAATTAACCCTTGGCTAAATACTAAAAATACCCAATGTCCTTTCTTCCATATCTGAAGCGGAGAAAGAGTGAGGTTTGGTTTGCTATTATAATTATGGCTATCGTTGATATTATCATCGCAATTATATTCCTGTAGTCCGAACGCTCTTCTTAAGAGAACAGCATAAGTTGTAAATCCAGATTTTACCAAGGCTTTGTTAGGATTAAAACTCAGACTTGTACTGAGTTCTAAAAAACCTAAATAAGCTCTCAACAGGCTCGCAACTATTAACTTAGCAGGTTCTTTAGTTTTAACATGTTGGAGTTCCATATAGCGGTCAAACTCGTGAACTTGCTGGCACTTGAGGTTAGTGCCAGTGGAGAATTCTTCCGCCAGGGGAATGACTTCCACTGGGGTGAGTTGCTGCAAGGCGGCATTGATAGTATTCCCATGCAAAGATTCCTCGCCAGATAAAGCCTGTTGAAATTGCGTTAGTGCCTGATTTACCCCAATGGCGACGGGCTGACTCAATTGGTAACTGCTAAGTAAATCCTGGGGTGGTAGCAAACAAAGATTTGCTAAATTAAGCGCCATAGAAGTAACTTATGGATAAGTTGCTAGTTATGACGATAGCCTTGGCTGATAACCAAATCCTCAGAACTACTGCTGAATGTTTGATTGGCTTAACAAAATTCGTTCCGTAAAAACACCGAAGACGAAGCCTTTTATAACTTCTAAATTTATAACTAGCAACTGGGGTGACTACTTGAAAAAATCAGATTTTTAGTAGTGACCTGCTGGCAGACATGGTTTATTAGGTGGTGATGCGTACGCATCTTGTGGTTGCGTAAGTCCTGTCAAAGAAACCGGGATTCTAGAATCTATAGTTATTCATTTCTAGTTATAATTTCTAATTCTTGATAGCCAGTTTGCTCGTCTAACTCTCTCAAAAAAGTTAGAGTTTCGTTTTCTCCGATTACAATCTCAGCTGTTGTATAAATAAGACAACCATCATCTAAATGCCCTCCCCTGGTTATCCCCTCAGAATCCGAGATGGAAATATGTAAGTGAATTCCGTTTATTGAAACAGTGCCAACGAGAGAAACTATCTCGAATTTACCTGACAATACTTGACTTTCATTCTGGTTAGCAAATCTAATTGTTGCTTGTGCGAGGCTGCCGACAGCGGTTAAGATAAATCCTGCCTGAATCTTGTTAGTAGCAACAAAGTTTTTCAGGTTCTTTTTCAAATCTTGTTCGGGCTTGAGTCTGAGAGCAAAAATTTTCATAATCATCAATCAATTAGATCGTGTCCTAAACATAACACCCAGATACCCGACTTCTCTAATAAGTCGGGTATCTAACTACGCCTGAGGTCTTAGGGGCGGGTTTTACTAAGGTTAAATATGAGAAACAATCTCTTTATATTCAGCGGTTAACTCGTGGTTGGGATGCTGCAAGGAAAACAATCCCTGACTGCCTAAGCGGATCATTTCAGTGGAAAGCGGCATGATTCCTGCAACGGGTTTGTTGTAGGTTTCTTCTACTTTCTGCCGCAGCGCTTTGAGGTCAAAGTCTGGCAATACTTTATTCACCACTAACAACATTTGGGGAACTTCTAGATTTTCTGCAACTTCAATTACTACTGCCGTTCCTAAATAGTCTTGTTGGTCGGGACGGAGGATAATAATTAAGGTATCGGAAATGCCGACTGAGAGTAGGGTTTCTTCGTTAATTCCGGGGTGCGTATCGATGAAGAGATAGTCTAAATTTAGCAGGTCATTGAGTTGGTATAACCCTTCTTGGAGTAACTCTACATCGTAGCCTTCACTCAGAACTTTGGCAATGTCGTCGCTTTTCATGCTGGAGGGAATCAGATGAATGCTACCGCCTTCTTTTCCCGCTGCACCTTGAAGCACGTGGCTGACATCATAGGCGGCGTCTTTGATTTCGCAGCGTCCCCACAAATAATCGTTGAGGGTACGCTTAATTTGGTCGTCTTTTAAGCCAAAAAGGACGTTGATACCCGGAGATTGAATGTCGGTATCGACTAAGGCGACTCGCTTGCCTAATAAGGCAGCAGTGGCGGCTAAATTAGCAGTGGTGTTAGATTTGCCCGTACCACCTCGATAGGAGTGAATTGAAATAATTTTGGTCATGGTTTTTCCTTCTAAATTAAGCGTTTTACATTTGTAGGGTATAGTGGGATTGACCAATTGGATGACTCAGCCGACGGCAAACTCTGTGTGCTTCCGGGCATAGGGAGCATGATACCCCAGCATGATATCTTGTTTTGGAACTCCCAGCTCAACTAACTGATTCGCCACACCCGTTTCTGTCCCATCATGTTGCATCTTTGATTTTGTCGCCTTTAATGTCTACAGGACTTACGCAAGGGCGTTCCTATCACCAAAGTTTCGACCTAGATCTCTAGTTTCCTTTCCCGACGATTTTTCAGAGAAACTTTGGTGTTTGCGTCAGTCCTGGTCTATATGAATCAAGCAGCCATAAACCCGACGGCGATTTGACCAGCCAACGCTGACCACCTGATAATAACTCAAGTTGCTAGTTATCTCTCTGGGAGCGGCTAATGGCGTGACCAGGCGACCGCCTGGGTCACGAGGCTAATGGCGAGATTGCTAAAAATCCAAGATTAGCAATTAGCAATTAGCAACGCCAAAGTTTATAACTAGCAACTTGAGTTAATAGTCTCGTTGTGTGTCGAACAGGGGAAAGGTTTGAATCTCACCGCAGGATGACTAACCCAAGCAATCTGGTTAGTTCAGATTTTTCCGGTTGAGCAGTTTTTAGGTTCTGATGGACAACCGATAATCAAAATTAAGCGTCAAGGGACAAAAAGCGGTAAACCAACCCTAGCTCATATCTCGTGTCGTAAGTTTCATTCTGCAATGGGGATGGCTCCAAATCAAAGGAGTGAGGGAGAGAAAAAGGGAGAATTTATTAGCGGTTCGGGTGCTTGCAGGATAGCGCTTTGGCGACTCGTCCACATGAAAGTAGAAACCAACTCGCCCCAGAGTTTGAGAAATAAATTCGGCAAGATATTGCGGCAGTTTCTGGAGCTTGACAAGAATCACCGGGATGAGTTGATGCACGGGTTGCTAACGATTCTGGCAGATAAAACTACAGGTGCGGAAACTTTGGCGGCGGTGAAACGCGCGTTGATTGCATCGGGTAACTCAATGGGTATCACGATAGCTTCTGGTCTCGAGCAAAAAACTCAAGCTGCTAGGTCTGGTTCCATCCGCCAGCAGGTTAAATTCGCGCTGATTCGCTTGGCGCGATCGCGATGCGCTGCTGGCGCTGGTGAAACTGCTGTTTAAACAGTTGGTGCTGGAATTCTGCCAAGGCGGCGCACCCTCTGCCCAGGAACAAGCGCTTGACTCTAACGACGTACCTTTGTGGCTTACAGGCAGAGGGCACAGCATCCAGGGTGGGAAAATCAACCGTTTGGTTGAGCGGACTTAAGAAGAAATTGGGTGATGCTTTCCCCGATGCGTACGCGCAACTTGACCCGGATGGCTACCGCTGGAAATGGCACGAGCGGAAGTTCTCCGCCTGCTTAAGCACCGGGTAAAGATAATGACTAGGCTCAAAAGCTCTCGCTGTCTACGATTGAGGCGATTAGGGCCTAAGAAGCTGCCTCAAAACCTGGCAGTAAATCATTAGACTGAAATAGGAATTGAATTATCTACCGGGTAAAGCCAGAAAAAAAGCAGCTCGAAGCAATCTATGGAAGAAAATGTTTGGTTTAAACCGCTAGTTTGGATGGATTATAGGCTGGCGTTGTTGTTCACAGTTTTTATCCCCCTAACTCTGCTAATCTGGGCACTGTATAAAAGATCGGAAGCGGTGCAACGCCTGTTAACGATCTACTGGCGAGTGGCGAGCCTGCTTTTGATTACGGTATACCTGTTGATCGCGTCATTGCAGATTGGCTTTATCACGGCGGCGATCGCGCGACTCCTGATTCCCGCCTCCCTGTGGTTTTGGGCGGATATCAACGAAGAAATCAACGATCTGCCCCAGCGATCGCTTAAACTGGCTCTCACATCCTGGCGTTGGGCGGTTACAGTTTACAATCTGATTGGCTTTGTGGCTCAAATCTTCTTCCTCGGTTGTGCCTTCGGTGGAGGCGCGATCGAACAACCATCTTGTCGCGTTTGGCTAGAACCACCTTGGCGCTACAAGGAAATTTTCCATGCCGGTTACAGCACCGGGTTTTTAGGCTTTCTCGGCATCGTTGGCTTAATAATTTACGTCCTTTACCTGAGCTACTTTATTTTTGTGCGGCTGGGTAAACAGGGACGCTCGGCAATGGAACAGTAAAATTGGTCAGTAACAACTCTTGGCGGGTTTAAATAAACTGTAGATGATGGCATCGATGGCTGGTGCAACCCGCCCCGACACAACTGACAAATCACAATTGACTAATGACTTATTCAATAGCCCAGCGTTTAGAACGATACACCGCCAAGCGTCCTCACGAAGTTCTAATTGTGACGGTTGAAATCCTTGGCGAAGCCGACCAAATTGCTATTTTTAAAGGCTTTTCCAGTTCTTTAATGCGTCCGACGGCGAAAGATCCGGATGTGCCAGTTTTGCCAGATGATGCCACAATTATCTCTATCGACCGGGTAGCAAGTCCCTATAACCCCGCCGCACCCCGTTACATCGAGCAAGGACTAACCTGGGAGACGATCCAACCTTTGTTGTCAGAGGTGGGCGTTTAGAGGCAAACGGAAAACTGTCAATTCACCCAATCTTTAAAAAAATTCCGCCCAACTTTTCCGTATCTTTACGGAAGACAAGTGGTTATTGGTCTAACGTAGTGTAATCTAGGGAGCTGAGACAAACTCTCGATCTAAAACTAGGGCGGAATAGTTAAAGAAAGTGCTATTGTCCACAAGAAAGCGTGTGTGGAGTGTTGATTAATTATGGTTACATCACAGATCCAGTCTCAACTGTCTGGCATTTCTGAAGCGTCGTTGTCTTTGACGCCTGCGGCACATCCGATCAAACAGACTTCTTTCAGTACGGTTTGGCACTCAGTCGATTTGCCAGCAACGCCTTTATTTGGCACCGATGGCATTCGCGGACGGGTGGGAGATTTGCTTTCCGCGCCCCTGGCAATGCAAATTGGTTTCTGGGCAGGTCAAGTGCTGCGATCTGGTAACGGCAGCGCTACCGGCGCGGTTATTGTAGGCCAAGACCCTAGAAACTCTAGCGATATGCTGGCAATGGCGCTGTCAGCGGGGTTGACCGCAGCGGGACTGGAAGTTTGGCATTTGGGAATCTGCCCCACGCCCTGCGTCGCCTATCTGACGAGCGTTTCCCCGGCAATTGGGGGCGTGATGATTTCTGCTTCTCACAATCCCCCAGAGGATAACGGCATTAAGTTTTTTGGCGCGGATGGAACCAAGCTACCCCAGGCAATTCAGGAAAAAATTGAAGCTGGAATTAGAGGCAACGCCGATTTTCCCATGTTGAACGGCTGTTGGGGACGCCAATACCAAAGAGCCGAATTAACTGGCGAATACCTGGAATCGCTGCACAAACCGCTGCTGGGAGAAATAGACCTGCGGGGAATGCGAATTGTCTTAGATCTGGCTTGGGGTGCCGCCGTACATCTGGCACCAGCTGCATTTAAGGCAATGGGGGCAGAAGTTATCTGCTTGCACGATCGCCCCGATGGATCTCGCATCAATGTCAATTGCGGATCGACCCATCTCCATTCCCTCAAAGAAGCTGTCAAGCACCACAAGGCAGATCTGGGGTTAGCCTTTGATGGCGATGCCGACCGGGTGATGGCGGTAGATAGCTGCGGGCGCGTCGTGGATGGAGATTACATCCTCTATTTCTGGGGTCAAAATTTGGCCTTCGCGCAACAGTTGCCGGGAAATCTAATTATTTCCACCGTAATGGCGAACCTCGGTTTTGAACGTGCGTGGCAGAAACTGGGTGGTCAGATGGTGCGAACTGCCGTCGGGGATCAATACGTTCACGCCGCCATGCTGCAACACGGCGCCATGTTGGGCGGCGAACAATCCGGACATATCCTCTGCCCCCATTACGGCGTCAGCGGCGATGGATTGCTGACGGCAATGCATTTAGCAGCACTGGTGAAACGCAGCGGCGTGTCTTTAGCGGAACTGGTGGATGGCAGTTTCCAGACTTACCCCCAGCTGTTAAAGAACGTGCGGGTGGAAGACCGGGAAGTCCGCTTGGGTTGGAAAAACTGCGAACCGCTACACAAAGCGATCGCAGACGCAGAAACCGCAATGGGCGACGAGGGTCGCGTTCTGGTCAGGGCTTCCGGCACCGAACCCCTGATTCGGGTTATGGTTGAAGCCGTCAGCTTAGAACTTGCCGATCGCTGCGCTGACAATTTAGTACTTGCCGTCCAAAAATACTTGCTCTAGCTAATCGGTAATAAGTCATAAGTCAAGGCGACGGGCGGGACGCCCATCCCACAAGCAAAATTAATCTCTTGTGGGGTGGGCGTCCCGCCCGCCCTTCTATTACTGCCAGCTCTAAATTATATATACTTTTGCAAAATTGTCGCAGTTAGTATGAAATACTACTAAAACAGCGGCGCGTTTGACCCATATTTGAAAAGAATCTAAATTTAACGTTTTGTTAGCTGTCTAAGTATTGACTCAAGAAAATACTTTTAGGCTTCTTGATTGAATTTTTTAGAGGAAGCTTGACAAAACGTCAAAGCCAGTTGTTTTCTGGCGCTTGCGAAATGGGGGGCATTACGCGCTTGCATCTACCATTGACTCAAACTAGAACCTGTAGACTGTCACGTTTGGAGCTATCACCCGTGCTTGCTCTAGCTGCAAATTTCGACCCCAATCAAATCAGTACCAAAAGAGAGATTAGTGCCGCAGCAATCAATGTCAGCGGTCGTCAGCGGATGCTTTCGCAAAGAACGGCTTTGTTGTGTCTGAGACTGGTCTGTACTCAAGATAAAGCCGAGCAGGAAAAGTTGCGCCACCAGTTGTTAGCCGATATCGATTTGATGGAAACATCGCACAACGGACTGCTCAACGGCGACGAGAAGCTGAAACTATCGGGTCATCTCTCAGCGACGCTCTTGGCGATGTACTTTGAACTCCCCTTCAACTTAGACCACCAGATCCGCAGTTATATCGCTCAAGTCAAAGCTTTGGCGGATGCAAATACAAGAGAGCTAACTCAGGATAATCCCCATCTGCGCTACATTCAGGATGCTGCTTCCACACAATTGCTGATAGCTTTAGATGCGGTTGTCAATCAGTATCAAAAAGAAAATGAGGCGCAACAGCTAGCCCTCGATATCCAGAGAGCTGAACTCTATTGTCAGAGTTGTGCAGCCACTGCTGCTGCCAAAATCCAAGCGGAGAAACTGCAAAAAGCGCTGCAAGAGTTAAAACAAACTCAGGCTCAACTGATTCATAGCGAAAGAATTTCCAGTCTTGGACAACTTGTCGCCAGTCTCGCCCACGAAATCAACAACCCAGTCAGTTTTGTTCACGGTAATTTGAGTTTTGCCACTAATTACGTTCAACACTTGCTCGAACTGGTGCGCGTTTATCAGGAGCAATATCCCCAATTCAATCAGGCAATTCAAGACAAGATAGAAGCGATTGACCTGGAATTTTTGAGTCAAGACTTGCCTCAAGTGCTGTCTTCGATGACCGTTGGAATAGACCGCATTTGTCAGATAGTGCGTAGCTTGCGGAGTTTTTCCCGCATGGACGAAAATGAGATGAAATTAGTGAATTTGCATGAGGGGATTGATAGCACTCTGCTGATTTTGCACACCAGACTCAAAGCCAAAGATAAACGTCCTGCAATTGAGGTTATCAAAGAGTACGGCAACTTGCCCTTGGTGGAATGCTACGCCGGACAAATCAATCAAGTGTTGATGAATGCTATTGCCAATGCCATCGATGCAATTGAAGATCGCATGGCCCATGGCAGTTGCCCTAACCCCAAGATTCGCATAATTACCGCAGTTGTAGGAGAAAGCGCGTTAATTCGGATCGCAGATAATGGCATTGGCATGACCGAAGAAGTGCGCCAGCGACTATTTGATTCGTTTTTTACCACCAAACCGCTAGGCAAGGGAACCGGCTTAGGTTTGTCGATTTCCTATCAAATTGTGGTGGAGAAACATGGCGGCGCGCTTTGGTGCGAATCTACTCCAGGACAGGGGACAGAATTCTGGATTAAAATACCCCTGTGCCAGGGTGTGAAGGCAGAAGCAATATCGGTCAGTGCAGCGTCACCTTTAATCTGTGCGGCAAGTTCTGAAACTCTCAATAGATGGGACAAGGAGGACAAGGGAGAGAAATTGCTTCTCTAGCTAAATTTGGCGTACCAGGCTTGTAAGATGCCGTTCAATTCTCAGATGATTATGTAAGTTTACAAAGTTCCTGGCAAATTAAATAATCCTTCATCGTCAATGTGTAGCTATGTTAAGCTATGACTCTGTTATACGCAAGCTATATTCTATTTTCAACGACAGCAGACAGCTGGAAGTTTCCCAATTGCAAGAACCGCTGAATCGGGGCGTACTGCTACGAAAAGTTGTTGATAAAATTTGGAACTCCAAAGATCGCATAGAATTTGGCAGCAGCGAGATTTTACAAACGGTGGTGGATCAAATTGCGACCCTATTGCATCTAGATTATTGTTGTTTTTTGTGGTATTTTCATAGTACTAAACAGGTGCAATTAGTCTGCGATCGCGTCACGGGTAATCAACAGCCTTTACAAAAAGGATATTATCCGGTAGAAATGTTTGGAGGGGATGGAGTAGCGATCGCTCAGGGTAAATTGATAATTAACAGCGGGACTGGTGTCAGTTCGCTGTTGGGTAAGGCGGCGAAATGGCTGTCTCGGTTGCCAATTGCCCAATGCAAAACCGAGGTTGGAGGGGTGCAAGGTAAATTAAAAGCAATGGAAGCCAATGCTAAAGTATTGGTTCCCTTGCGGATAGAGAACCTT
The DNA here is from genome assembly GCF_041929235.1 of Microseira sp. BLCC-F43. Taxonomy (NCBI): domain Bacteria; kingdom Bacillati; phylum Cyanobacteriota; class Cyanophyceae; order Aerosakkonematales; family Aerosakkonemataceae; genus Microseira; species Microseira sp. BLCC-F43. The sequence continues at coordinate 38,837 of NZ_JBHFNP010000225.1, read as the reverse complement.
GGGGAAGCATCCCAAGCGGATGGGGGTATAGGAATTATTGCTTGCTGGTGCGAGCAAAATCGGAGTTGGGGTAGGGCTGAAATTGAATTCTTGCAGTTAATCGCTCAACAGATGGAAATCGCTATTCGTCAAACAAAAGTAGAAGCACAAACCCAAAAAATTATCGCCAGAGAGAAACTGGTGAACCAAATCACCAGCCAAACGCGGCAGAGTTTCGATCTGCAAACGATATTAACCTTCGCGATCGCGCAACTGTTAGAAGCGTTGGGAGTAGACCGCTGTCTGGTGCATATGGTGGAAGACCCTGGGGATTCAAAGGCGTATCGGCAACAATCGGTTACTTGCTGCGAAACAATGCATCGCCTTGCGTACCACCACCAGCACCTATACGAAGTTTGTCGAGAACCCTTTCCGCCTTCGATCGAAGATTTTCATCCCTACGGACCGATTACCAAGTGGGTAATCCAACATCGTCAAATGGTGGCGATTCCAGATATAGCGGCTGACTCTCGGATTGGTCCGGATAACGAAGAATACCAAAAAGCGCAGATCAAATCTTCGCTGGTCGTGCCAGTGCAAACGAAAGATAAACTGCACGCAATTTTATATTTAAACCAGTGTTCCCACATTCGCGACTGGTCAAAAAGCGACCGAGAATTAGCCCAAGCAGTGGCAAATCAACTGGCGATTTCGATCCAACAAGCTTGTCTGTTTGCCAAAACTCGCGCTTCAATGGAACGAGAATCGCTGCTGCGGCTGATTGGGGATCAAATTCGCAGCACCCTGGAGTTAAAAACAATTTTACAAACAGCCGTGGGGGAGGTGAGAAAATTTCTCGATACGGATCGGGCGGTAATATACCAGTTCGATCCAGACTGGGGAGGAAAAGTCGTTGTCGAAGAAGTAATGGGAAATTGGCGGTCAATTGTAGATCGGGCAAGTAACCCCAGCTGCGACGCGATCGCCCAAAATGGTCAATCGCCGCGATCGCTGGTCACAGATAATTGTATTCTCAAGGAATATATCGCTCTGTACCAAAAGGGCAGGGTACGGATCGTTAACGATGTGGCAACGGAGAATTTCACCAATTGCTATGCTGCGTTATTGCGGCGGATGCAGGTGCAAGCCACCATCGTCGTACCGATTTTAATCGGGGAGAAACTTTGGGGATTGCTAATCGTTCACGAGTGTCGGGGGACGAGAGTTTGGCAGCAGCCAGAGGTAGAATTGCTGCAACAGGTGGCAATGCAGTTAGCGATCGCGATTCAACAAGCCGAACTTTACCAGCAAGCCCGCACTGCTGCCTCTGTAGCGCAAAATAAAGCAGAAGCCTTAGAACAAGCCACCGCTGCACTCAAACAGACCAATCAAATTTTAGAAAGCGAGATAAGCGATCGCAAACAAGCACAAGCTGAACTGCGGCAGAAAAACAAAATCGTCAAATTACTCCAAGCAGTCACTGCTGCTGCTAACGAAGCCACTAATAGCGAAGCCGCGTTACAAATCTGTCTAGAACGCATCTGCCATCATACTGGATGGCCCGTCGGACATGTTTATATCCCCACAGAAACGGGTGAATTAATCCCGACAAAACTTTGGAACATCAAAGATCCAGAACGCTTCCAGACATTCCGCAAAATCACCGAAGCCACCCCCCTCGCCCCAGGAATCGGGTTGCCTGGTCGGGTTTTCAGCAGCAAACAACCACAATGGATCGTCGATGTCAACGCGGTGGAACAATACACCGATTTTCCCAGAGTGAAACTCTCAGGAGAACTGGGAGTAAAAGCTGGTTTTGCTTTCCCAGTGTTAGTAGGGACAGAAGTGGTAGCGGTTCTGGAATTTTTCTCATCCGATGCGATAGAACCTGACGAACAATTGTTAGAAATTGTCGCCAATATTGGCACTCAACTTGGGAGAGTTATTGAACGGGAACGAGCAGAAAAAGCACTGCGCCAATCGGAAGCAAGAGCCATAGAACAAGCCCAAAAACTAGAGCAAGCTTTGCATAAACTCAAGCAAACCCAAACCCAACTAATTCAAACGGAAAAAATGTCTTCTTTGGGTCAATTGGTTGCTGGTGTTGCCCACGAAATTAACAACCCCGTCAACTTTATCCACGGTAACCTAGCCTTTGCCGAACGATATACGCAAGACTTGTTAGAATTGGTGGAACTTTATCAAAAGTACTATCCCAAACCGGCGGGTGAAATTCAACAGCGGATCGGGGCAATTGACCTGGAATTTCTCATGGAGGATTTGTCGAAAATATTATCCTCAATGCAAGTTGGAACCGAACGCATCCGCCAGATTGTATTGAGTTTGCGGAATTTCTCTCGCCTGGACCAAGCGCAAACCAAATCGGTTGATATTCATGAAGGAATTGATAACACGCTGTTAATCTTGCAACATCGCCTGCGTCCCCAAGGGAAAGTCAAGGGAGGAACTGAAGATCCTGGTATTGCAATAAGTAAAGACTATGGGGATTTGCCGCGAGTAGAGTGCTACCCAGGTCAGCTCAATCAAGTATTTATGAATATTCTGTGCAATGGAATCGATGCACTTGAGGAGGTCATGGGTAATGGCAGTTGTCCTAACCCAAGTATTCGGATAACGACCGAACTCCAAGGAGAAAGCGTCTTGATTCGGATTGGGGATAATGGGTCTGGAATCCCAGAGGAAGTGAAATCGCGACTGTTTGACCCGTTTTTCACCACCAAACCTGTGGGTAAAGGGACGGGACTGGGTTTGTCAATTTCCTATCAAATTGTAGTCGAGAAACACGGCGGGGCGCTTTGGTGCGAATCGACTCTAGGACAGGGAACGGAGTTTTGCATTAAAATCCCAGTGCAGCAAAACCGAGAAAAAGCGGATCTAGCGATTCAGTAAAAACTATTAGCTAAAATTTCAGTGATTATTCGGTTGCTAAAATCAACCGAATTGATTAAATTGTCAAAAAAACTCGACGTTTGATAACTTGATTAAATCTTTAATTAATTCGCCAAAATCTGGGTAAAATATTTATAAATTTTAAACTTTTATACGATAAAAAAAGAGTAGTTAAAATAATAAGGAGAAGGTGAAATAGCTTTTTGAATCGCGAGAAAGAACCGCAAGTATTCAATAGCAAAATAGGAAAATGATAGAGGAATTTTGGGTAAGAGAGGCAGTTATACAATCGGGTTTGTGGTTAAATTTAGCAAGCGGCCTGATCGGAGTATTGATTGGCCTGTGTATCTTAGCACCAACCTCGAAGCTGCTCAAAACAAGGGTGCAATCAAAACCAGTTGGCGATCGATGGGACAAGTCCCGACCAAGTACTAATGAGAACCAAACACCCCCAGGGTTAGAAATTAAATACGAAGAGTGTACTGCCAAGTTAAAGATAGCTAACGAGCAATTGCAGCAGGAAATAGTGAAGCGGCAAAAAGCGGAAGCAGAATTAGAGCGATCGCTTGCGTTGTTGCTGGGAACCCTGGAATCAACGGGGGATGGCATAATAGCCACTAAAAACGGCGAAACCATAGTGACTTTTAATCGTCGGTTCGTCGAAATGTTCGACATTCCCGAAGAAGTTATAGAGTCGCGATCGCTAACAGCAATACTACCGTTGATGTTAGAAAAATTCAAATATCCCGAACAATATCTTGGTCAAGCTAAAGACTTGCTCGCCGAACCAGATGCAGAAGCATACGGAGTATTCGCTCTCAAAGATGGCAGAATTTTCGAGAGCTATTACCTAAACCAGCGGTTAGGAGAAAAGATCGTTGGCAGAGTTTGTAGCTTTCGGGATATTAGCCATATTTGGCTAATTGAGCATCAATTACTGGAAGCGAGTGCTGAAATAAAAGCCATATTTGGTGCATTTCCCGACTTATATTTTCGCCTCGATGCCAACGGCAGGATTATTGATTATCAGGCAGGGCGAGAATCACAAGCTTTTCTGCCAGCGGGACAATTACTGGATTGCCTTTTGCAAGATGTTTTTCCACCCAGCGTAGCGGAGCGCTTTCGGGATGCGATCGCCAAGGTTATGAAGACAAAGTCGTTAGTGGCGATTGAATATTCCCTGCCGATTCAAAACGTCGAAAAAACCTTTGAAGGGCGGTTTGTACCGTTCCAGAAAACCCAAGTCATCCTGATCGTGCGCGATATTACCAAACGCAAACGAGCCGAAAAAACATTACGCAACAGCGAAAAACGCCTTCGCAAACAAAACCGAGCATTGGCATATTTAGCAAAAAGTAAAACATTGAATCACGGCAGTCTCAGCGCTGCTGTGGAAGAAATTACAGGAGTTGCTGCTAGTATCCTAGAGGTTGAGCGTGCGGCGGTGTGGTTATATAACGAAAATTGCTCCCAGTTGCGCCGCCTTAATTTGTACGATCGAAATAATGGTCATAATGCAGAAACAATTGAGATAGCAGCAAGCGACTATCCCGCCTATTTTGCAGCATTGACACAAGAGCGAACAATAGCTGCGTATGATGTTAGTACCGATCTGAGAACGCAAGAATATTACCGTTCCAATCTTGGCGTACTGGGGATGACTTCCCTATTAACTGCACCGATTTGGTTGCAAGGCAAAATGGTGGGGATTGTCTGTCACGAACACCTGGGAACTAAGCGCAAGTGGGGGATGGAAGAACAAAATTTTGCCGCTGCGATCGCCGATCTAGTATCCTTGGCGCTAGAAGCTTCTGAACGGCAGCGCTCGGCAGAAATGATTCGCTATCAGGCAAACTACGACCTGTTAACGGGATTGCCTAATAAAATGCTATTCAACGAGCGACTGTCTCAAGCACTAACAGATGCAGCTAGCAGTCAAAGCATTTTGGGCGTAATGTTTTTAGACTTGGATCGTTTCAAACAGATCAACGATACCTTGGGTCATTTGATAGGCGATCGCTTGTTGCAAGGGGTTGCTAAACGGTTAGTTAAATGCTTGCGGGAGGAAGACACAATTGCTCGTTGGGGAGGCGATGAATTCACCGTCTTACTGACCCATATTAAGTCTAAAGAAGATGCCGCCAAAATTGCCGAAAGAATTCTCGAAGCACTCAAACCAGATCTGGAGATAGAGGGACATCACCTTCATATCAGTAGCAGCATCGGTATCGCCATCTATCCTTCTGACGGCACAGATAGCGAAACGCTGTTAAAGAATGCAGATGCTGCTCTTTACCGCGCTAAAGAACAGAACCGGAATAACTATCAGTTTTATAACTCGGTTATGAATTCTAATGCTTCTGAATTATTGATTGTAGAACATAAGCTACACGCAGCTTTAGAACAACAACAATTTGTTGTTCACTACCAACCTCAAATTAATACATCCGCTGGTAAAATTACCCAGATGGAAGCTTTGGTGCGTTGGCAACATCCGCAACAGGGGTTTATGTCCCCCGAAACATTTATCCCGTTGGCTGAAGAAAACGGACTGATTATACCCATCGGCGAATGGGTGCTAAAAACTGCCTGCGCTCAAAATAAAGCTTGGCAAAATGCCGGGTTGCCGCCGATATCCGTAGCAGTTAACCTTTCAGCTCGACAATTTCAGGAAGCTAATTTGGTAGATATGGTCGGACGAGTTTTGTCAGAAACAAGTTTAGAACCAAAGTTTTTAGAATTAGAAATTACTGAATCTGTTGCGATGAAAAATGTGGAGTACACCAGGGAAACTCTTTTGGAATTGCATCACATGGGAGTCCGCATTTCACTCGATGATTTTGGCACAGGATATTCTTCGCTCTCCTATCTGAAAAAGTTGCCGCTGCACAAGCTAAAAATAGACAAATCCTTTGTGATCGACCTGACAAAAGATCCTAATGATGCGGCTATTATTGCGGCGATAGTGGCTTTAGGCAAGGTACTAAATATCAAGGTGGTTGCAGAAGGAGTGGAAACAGTAGAACACAAGGAGTTATTGCGGAGTCTCCGCTGCAAATACATGCAGGGGTACTTCTTTAGTCGTCCTCTTTCCGCCGAGGATGCTACTCACCTTTTGCAAAACTCTGAGTGGATCAAGGTGAAAACTTCGGGTTGGATTGGAGTTTCCAAACTTTGTTTTAGTTCCCATTGATCTGTAATATCATGTACGCTTGAATACCCATAGTTAGGACTGACGCGGGGACGCGGGGATGCGGGGACGCGGAGAGTTTTAATTAAGGGCAATTTGCCGGACATCATATAAATGGCTAATGGCTAATTGCTAATTGGTAATTGGTAATGGCCTTTTTGCGATTAGCGATTAGCGATTAGCCAATATTACAATGTGAAGTTTGTAGCTTCTATATTGGCTTCTGCTTGGTGGGCGATCGCTCGCAATTTATCCACGGTTTCTGGGTCAACTTTTTGCCACAAACCCCGCTGGTTTGCTTCTAACAAACGTTCTGCCATATCTCGCAATGCCCAAGGGTTTTTCTGTTGAATAAATGCCTGTACATCTGGAGCGAATAAATATGCTTCTGCAACTCCTTCATACATAAAATCTTCTACGCAGTTAGCCGTTGCATCGTAGGCAAATAAATAATCTACCGTTGCTGCGATTTCAAACGCGCCTTTGTAACCGTGGCGCATCGCCCCAGCAATCCATTTAGGATTAACGACGCGCGAACGATACACGCGGGCAATTTCTGATTTTAACTGCCTAACTTTGGGATTACTCGGAATAGAATTATCGCCGAAATAGGTTTGAGGATTTTTGCCCGTTAATGCACGCACCGATGCCGTTAAACCGCCTTGAAACTGATAGTAATCATCTGAATCTAGTAAGTCGTGTTCCCGGTTATCTTGATTGTGCAATACTATTTGCATTTGCCGCAGTCGCTGTTCAAAGGCTTCTGGATCTGCGTTGGGTAATGGGTAATTGGTAATCGGTAATTGGTTTTTACCCTCGTTCCCTGACTCCGCCTGGGAATGGAATGACCTATTACCAAATCCTGATGTATAAGCGTAACAACTCCAGTTAATATAGGCACGGGCAAGGTCTTGTTCATCTGTCCAGTTTTGGGATTCAATTAAACCTTGCAATCCCGCACCGTAAGCACCAGGTTTTGAGCCAAAAATACGATAGCGCGATCGCACTAATGCCTGTTCTTCTCCCACCCCAGCACCTATCCACATCTGGGTTTCCTGGCGCACAGCAGCTGCCAAAGGATTGCCATCCGGCGTCTCATCCAGCGCCGCCACGGCTGCGACGGCTTGGTCGAATAAATCGATTAAATTCGGGAAAGCATCCCGGAAAAAGCCGGAAATTCTCAACGTCACATCTACGCGGGGACGCCCCAAAATCGATATTGGTAAAATTTCAAAATCTACCACCCGCCGCGACGGGCCATCCCACACCGGCTGGACGCCGATTAACGCCAATGCTTCGGCGATGTCGTCGCCGCCAGTCCGCATCGTGGATGTCCCCCATACGGATAAACACAGTGCTTTCGGATACTCTCCGTTTTCTTGGGCGTAGCGTTCGATTAAAGCTTCTGCCGCCTTGCGTCCGACATCCCAAGCTGTTTCGGTGGGAATTCCCCTGATATCAACTGAGTAAAAATTGCGACCAGTGGGTAAAACCTCCGGGCGTCCCCGCGTGGGTGCGCCAGAGGGGGCGGGGGGGACGAAGCGCCCGTCGAGTCCGCGCAACAGGTTGGTAATTTCTTGGTGAGTTTGTTGCAATGCGGGGAGGAGGTGCGCGCGTATCCAGTCTAGTTCGCGTTGGGTGGCTTTTAAAGATGCTCTTGTGCAGGTGTGCTGTTCGCACTCAGATATTAGTTGTTCGACTAATTTAGCTGCATGTTCTTCCAGAAGTTCAACCATATCGCCGACGGTGCGACATTCTTTACCAATGATTGATGACTGATGGCTAATACCTGCTGACATATCAGCGGTAAGCGGGTCAAAATCTAGGCCGAAATCTTGAGCTAAGGCGCGAGTTAAACCGAGACGACCGACCCCTGGATGACGAGCGATCGCAACTATCAAATCTCGCAGTTGTCGTCCTGGGGGACATTGGCCAAAAATATGCAACCCATCGCGTATTTGGGCTTCTTTTAGTTCGCAAAGATAGCCGTCTAGTTGGGTAATTGGTAATGGGTAATTGGTAATGGGTAATTGGTTTTCTTGCCTATTAGCGATTTGCAAGTCTTGATGCAAGTTTTCTTTTTCTACTAGCTGGGCGATGCGCGATCGGATTGCTGGGAGTCGGGAGGGGTCTAAATTCTGTGCTTCGTAATACTCGTCTATTAAACTTTCCAATTGTTGCAGCGGACCGTATAATTCTGCCCTGGTCATCGGTGGCGTGAGGTGAGCGATAATAACCGCTTGGGCGCGACGTTTTGCAGATGAACCTTCACCGGGGTCGTTGACAATAAATGGGTAGAGGTGGGGCAAAGCGCCGAGGGCGATTTCGGGATAACATTGATTCGATAGGGCGACGCTTTTACCCGGTAACCATTCTAAATTACCGTGCTTGCCGATATGAGCGATCGCGTGACAGCCAAAATGTTTTCGCACCCAATAATAAAACGCCAGATAATTATGGGGCGGTTCTAAATCCGGGGCGTGGTAGTTTAAACTGGGGTCGAGATCGTAGCCCCGACTCGGTTGAATTCCGACAAAAATATTGCCTAGTTGAATGCCGGGAATTGCTAATTGGTAATTGCTAATTGCTAATTGGTTTTCTTTGCTATTACCCTCGTTCCCTGGTTCCGCCTGGGAATGGAATGACCCATTACCAATTCCCCAGCGATCGCATATTTCTTTCTGCACCTCAACTGGCAAGGTAGCAAAATACGCTTGATATTCCTCCAAAGATAACTGCTGCATTGCGGGGCGCAATTGTTGCCCTTCGGGGTCATTGGTCACCCCAGCGGTTAAACGTTGCATCAGTTCATCCCCCGTTGCGGGTATATTTTCTACCCAGTATCCAGCTTGTTGCAGCGCCTTGAGAATTTCTACACAACTTGCAGGGGTATCGAGTCCCACACCATTGGCGAGTCTGCCATCGCGACACGGATAATTTGCCAAAATTAGAGCAATTCGTCGCTTTTCTGGGGGAGTTTGCCGCAGTCGCACCCAGTTAGCGGCTAATTCGGCCACAAATTCTATCCGTTCTAAATGGGGTTGATAAATTACTACATCCGTCTCTAACTGGGAATTTTGGGTTTGTATTGCTTTAAAAGAAACCGCACGGGTAATGATTCGCCCATCCACCTCTGGTAGCGCGACATTCATCGCCATATCGCGGGGGGAAAGTCCCTGAAATTGGGCTGACCACTGTTCTACAGTGCCGCCGCTGAGGATAACTTGCAAAACGGGGACATCTAGATTGTGGATTGAATCTGAATTAGACTTCTCCCATAAATCTTGTGGAATAGGCGTCTCGCCTGTCTTGGGGCTGAATTTTGGCTCAAGTCTAATCGAAAAGCTAAAATCTGCAACTGCAAAACTGGTGGTGTTGAGTATCAGTTGCACGGGTGCTGTTTCTGGCGGCTGGAAATATTGGGATAATTCGGCTTGGACATCGCGATCGCGCAACGAAGAAACAAATACCGGCACTGGTTCTAACTGTCGTGCCGCTAAAGCTTGACAAAGCGCATCAATTGGGAGTGTATTTCCCGCCAAATAATGCGCGCGATAAAACAACAGTCCCACTTTAGGAAGTAGGGAACAAGATGGGTCGATGTCATTCCCCGCGTCTCCGGGTCCCCGCGTCCAAGAGTCCTCTTGCCGATAAAGCCCCACCCGCGGCACTTCTTGGGGTGGCGGTGGGTTGTGGGATTGTCCCAGGCAGATATCGGCGACAAATTTGAGGGCGTTAACGCAATTTTCGCTGCCGCCTTCGGTGAAGTAGCGCCATACTTGGTTAACCTTTGATAGAGAAACCGTGGAAAGAGCGAGCAAATCGGGGTCGGGGCGGTCATCTCCGGGGAGTACAATCAGTGCGGCGCCGGTTTGCCGTACTGTCTCCTGTAGGACTTCCAATCCATAAGACCAGTAAGCGCGTCCCCCCAATAACCGCAGGATAATTACCCGTGCTGATGTCAGAACAAGTTCTGCATAGGTATCGATGGTTAGCTGTTGCTGCAACTGCAATAGATTGACCACCCGTAGTGCTGGAAAGTCATCGGGTAGTTGCTTGACAGCGGCAACCAGGGTTTGAATATCGGTGTCGGCAGCAGTCAGAATGACTATAGGAGCAGGGGTTTGCTCGACAAAGATTACACCTTCAGTGTCAGGATTCCAACCCCCAGGGGTGGCGGCGATACGATGCATAGTATTTTGTAGATATTACCTATACAAACCATTAAGTCTTGTCCCAGTTCTGGAATCGGGATTGATAATTAATTAAATATGTTCCCTGAATGATGGCGCCAAAGGTTAGAAGCTTTGATGTGCCCAAGCATTCAGCTTTTGATAATAAACCCTTCAAATGCTAAGTTACCAAAGTTCAATTTTACGTCGCACTTTGCCCCTTGCCAATTTTAATCGGCTGCGGCTGGCATTGGGGCAGATGGCTCAAAGAGTTGGGGAAGGTGCGCTACTGTTGACCGAAGATGTGGTGCAGGGGATGTCCGTTCCTACCACAATGTTGCCAGAACGCTTTACCTTCTTGGTGTCGCAGCGGTTTAGTGCCTTGCTGTTGGGGACGGCTTGCGAGTCACAACCGTTGGATTGCCCAAATCCTCAGCAGAAATGCTATCACGTGGGGTTGAGTTTTGCTCCGGAAGCGATCGCTGCCTTTGTTTCCCAACTCACCAGTCTACTCAACAATAGTCCCATTGCCGCAGAAACTTTAAAACAAGCCAATCGTATCCTCCAACCCAACGACGCCAGCCTTCAGAGCGAGTTTACCCTCTCGTTGCTAGAAATTCTGGCGAGCGATACCAGCTTTGAGCCTACCCTAGAAACAGATTACCCCTATGTTTCTGTTTGTCAACCCGTCCAAGATGCTTTGCGCCAACAAGTCGAACAAGAGGGCGTCCTGAATCAGGTAACAACCCAAATCCGCCAGACTCTGGAGTTACCGGCAATCCTGGAAACAGCACTTGAACAGGTTCGCTCTTTTTTGCAGGCAGATCGATTAGTAATTTATCAATTTCAGCCAGAAGTCAAAATTCAGAATAATGATGAATCAATGATTCCTTGCGAAGGTTGGGGGCGCGTTACCTACGAAGCCAGAGTCTCCGATGCTATAGTTTCTGTGCTGTATTCTGGTGAGGATAAGCGCTGCTTTGTTGATGTGCCAAACCGTCGGGAGAAATATCGCCAAGGCTTCACCCTGGCGGTGGAAGATGTCGAAAGTACTTACGTCTTCTCCGAGTGCATGTTGGAGTTCATGGGAAGAATTCAGGTACGAGCCAAGTTGGTTGTGCCGATTGTGGTTCAAGATCAATTGTGGGGGTTGCTGATTGCCCATCAATGTTTTGAGCCGCGTCAATGGCAGGAAAGCGAAAAAACCTTTCTGCGGCATATTGCAGAACACTTAGCGATTGCAATTCACCAAGCCGAACTTTATGCTCAGGTGCAACAACAAAAACAAACCCTAGAACAAAGGGTGATCGAACGCACTTCTGAACTGCAAGACGCCCTGCTAGCCGCCCAATCTGCCAATCGCGCCAAGAGCGAATTTCTGGCAACGATGAGTCACGAATTGCGGACGCCCCTCACCTGCATTATCGGGCTATCTTCCACTCTGTTGCGTTGGTCTTTTGGTCAACTCACCCAGCGACAGCGGGATTACCTACAAACTATCCACGATAACGGCGAACACCTGCTAGGACTGATCAACGATATCCTCGATTTGTCTCAGGTGGAAGCGGGTAAAACTGTGTTAAATATCACCGATTTTTCCCTTTCTGAACTGGCAATTCAAACGGTGCAAACCCTGCGGGGAAAAGCCATCGAACACGGCGTCTATTTGGCGATAAATTTACGGATTCCTTCCAACAAAGACAGCTTTAGAGCTGACCCCAAGCGCCTTAAACAAATTCTGTTGAATTTGTTGAGCAATGGCATTAAATTCACACCCGATGGCAAAGTCATCCTGCGGGTTTGGTTAGAAGGAAATACCGCTGTCTTTCAGGTAGAAGACACCGGCATCGGCATTCCCGAACATCAGCGACATTTACTGTTTCAGAAGTTTCAACAGTTAGATACTTCATACAATCGCGAATACGAAGGCGTTGGTTTGGGTTTGGCTTTAACAAAACAACTGATAGAACTTCATAGAGGCCGAATTGAAGTTGAATCTACTGTCGGAGTCGGCTCGATTTTTACAGTTTGGCTACCCTGTCAACCGATAACATCTATTGGGGGAGATGCCGCAGCACGCGCAGCAGATATTCTTCCAGGTCGCGTTGCTTTAATTGGCGATCGGGAAGAAAGTGCTACCCTGATCTGCGATATTCTCACCGCAGCAGACTATCAGATGGTATGGTTAATTGAAGGGTCTGCTGCTGTTAAGCAAATTGAGATTTTACAACCACAGATCGTCATAGTGGACGTGCAACTATCTGGAATGAGTGGTTATGAAGTCATGCGGTTATTGCGTAGCTCGAAGGCAACACGGGGCATCAAAATTTTGGCGCTAATTCCTCAAGAAACGCCAGAAAATCTGTCAAATATACTCGCTGAGGGAGCCGATGATTATTTGACTAAACCCGTTATTCCCGAACAGTTATTAGATGCCGTCTCTGCCTTGATGGTTGCTGATGTTCCAGCTGCTTGCGCGATTAAATGATGGGTGGATTGGTAATTGCTAATTGCTAATTGCTAATTGCTAATTCTCCTCATACCCAAAAAGGGGCGGGTTTATTTTAACGATCTGTTGCAGTTTAATGGTTATTGGTAAAACCCGCCCCTACAAAAATCAGCTTATGTTACCAGAAATGATATCGCTCCGTGGAGGTCTAATTGTTTCCTGTCAGGCGCCTGCTGACTCGCCGCTACACGATCCCGCGATCATTGCTGCAATCGCGCAAGCGGCGGTGAACCAAGGCGCAGTAGGGTTGCGAATTGATACTCCCTATCATGTCAGCGCGGTGCGGCAAAAAGTTAAATTGCCGATTATCGGACTGTGGAAACAGCAAATACCAGGTTATGAAGTTTACATTACACCACGGTATGAAGACGCAGAAGCGATCGCCTCTGCGGGTGCGGATATCATCGCCATCGACGCGACGCTGCGACAACGCCCGAATGGGGAAACAGTCGCGGGGTTAATTAAGCGAATTCACGATGAATTGGGCAAATTGGTGATGGCGGATGTGGATACAATTGAGAATGCGAAGTCAGCTGCCCAAGCGGGTGCTGATATTGTAGGAACAACTCTCTACGGTTACACAAACGAAACCAAACATTTGTCTCCCCCCGGTTTTGAATTGCTGACTCAAATGGTAGAAAAATTAGACATTCCCGTAATTTGCGAAGGCGGTATTTCTTCTCCAAAAATGGCACGAGAAGCGCTTAATTTAGGTGCTTATGCAGTTGTAGTTGGTACGGCTATTACCGGGATTGATTATTTGGTAAAAGCGTATGTAGAGGGGATTGGTAATTGCTAATTGCTAATTGCTAATTGGTAATGGGGATTGCTAATTGCTAATTGCTAATTGCTAATTGCTAATTGGTAATGGGGATTGTAGGGGCGGGTTTTACCAAACATTCTGTTCGTTAAATCCGCCCCAACCGATAGTTGATATAATATCATGTCCGGTCGATTACCCATAATTAGGATTAGGGAACAAGATAGATATCTCGGACAAACAAATAACCAGGACTTAGGCAAATCACCAAAGTTTCTCTGAAAAATCGTCGGTTTGATAACTAGAGATATGCACACCCCTAGCACTCGCGTTCGCAGCAAGAAACCCGGTTTTTTGAAAAAACCGGGTTTCTGATTGGTGTATGCCCTACAGCTGACGCTTCAAAACGATGATATTAGACCCAACGATGGGAGAGCGAGCTATCAGTCTGCCTTCAGTGTCGGAAATTTCGACTTTGCTAAAGTCTAATTCCCGCGCCCGACTCCACATATCGGCGGCTAATTTATCCTGTTTAGCCACATCGAAGTTATACCAATCGTCGCTAATTTTAACCGTTAGCTGTCCGGCTTGAAAATTAGCTTGAACAGATTGAATTAACCCAAGAGCGGATTCTTTGGTAATTTCAGCGATTTTATTTTGAATTTCGGCAAGCAATTTTTGCTCTGGGGTTAAAACTGCGGCAGGCGGCAAAACAGTTTCTACAGGTTTGGATGGTTTGGGTGCGGTTAATTCGGGTGGGGTTTCAACCGCAGGTGGAATTGTTATTTCCGCCGGTGCTTTTGCTTCCTCGGTTGCTTTTACTTCCGGTGCTGGGATAACTTCCGCAGATACTTTGGTTTCCCCTGCTGAGGTAGCTTCCGGAGATGCTTTGATTTCTGGTAGTGGGGTAACTTCCGGAGATACTTTAATTTCTGGTGCTGGGTTGGAAATTGCGGGGGGAACTTTAGCGACTGCTGGGGGTGAGGAGGAGGAATTTAACCAGAAAAAGAGGAGCAAAATTGTACCGATCCCAGCCGACAAAATATCATTATTGGGTAGCTTTTGCTTCACCGACTCCGGCAACAGGGTACGAAGTTTGGCAATAACGGCTTTCCACCACTGCCACAGGGTGATAATAACAGTGCCTGCGATCGCCAACGCATTCGACAGTGGAGAAACTGGTTTTGTCGGTGGGGCAGGTTTAGTTGTTGCTGGCGGTACTGCTGTTACTCCATCCCCTGGAATAGATGCAGGCATTTCTGGGGTAAGCTTCGCCGCCGTTGGGAGGGTATCCGCCGGAGGCTGAATTTGCGCTTGAGGTTGTCCTTCCAGTTGATTCACCGCGCCTTGTAACACCCAAATTGTGCCGCGCAAAGTTTTAACCGTGCCTTCTTTTAGCACAGGTTGGACGGTTTTCCAGGTTTCTCCCAGGGTTTGAACCACTGTTTGAACCGCTTTCCCCGACTGGGACACGGGTGCTTTGGGTGTCGGTGTGGTGGGTGGTATCTGTTGTTCTGTTTCTGGCTGTTGAGGTTGATCTTGTGTCATAAAATCTCCCTTAAGGGCTTTCACTGGTACAAATGCGATCGCCTTGACAAAGCCCTAATTTATCATTCTGGTATTCTGGCTTTTGAACAACTTACAAAGCTTTACGTGAGGATACATATGCGCCTCAATCGTCGTCAATTCTTAATTTTAAGTAGCATTGGGGTTACAAGTTTAGCTTTTTTAGCCAAGTTACTTGGGAATCAAAGCGCCCAAAGTACCTATGTTCAGCCAAGTAAGGATATTCAGCCAAGTTTAACCCCTACCCCTGCCCCAAATCCGCTGCTGTTGCGTTTTATCTCCGTCGCAGATACCGGCACCGGCACCCAAGGACAGTATGCCGTCGCCCAAGCCATGACGCAATATCACAGCCAAAACCCGTTTAATTTGGCAATTTTAGCCGGAGATAACATTTACACCAACGGCGAATTTGAGAAAATTGGTGCAGTTTTTGAGCGTCCTTATCAAAAATTATTACAGCAAGGGGTAAAATTTCACGCTTGTTTGGGCAACCACGATATTCGCACCGACAACGGCGACAAGCAAGTCAGCTATCCCGGTTTTAATATGCAGGGGCGTTACTATACATTTCGCCGCGACTCGGTGCAATTTTTTGCTTTAGATACCAATTTCAACGCCGATTGGAAAAATCAGTTAGTTTGGTTAGAACAACAACTCAGTCGTAGCGATGCCCCTTGGAAAATTGTCTTTGGTCATCATCAGATTTATTCATCCGGCGCTTATGGCGTGAATCAACCATTTATCGAAACCTTAGTACCGCTGTTTAAAAAATCCGGCGTCCAACTTTATATTAACGGACACGACCACAATTACGAACGCACTCGTTCTATTAACGGCACGACTTATTTAATTTGCGGCGGCGGTGCGGGAATTCGACCTGTGGGGCGTTCCGAATGGACCGAACATTCTGCTAGCAAGTTGAGTTTTGCCGCCTTTGAAGTGTATGCAGATCGTATAGTTGTGAGTGGAATTGGAACGGATAACCGCGTGTTCGACCGGGGAATTATTCATGTTTAAGAAACCCGGTTTCTTTGCGTAATTCCTGACCTACTTACTGGCTCAACATTGCTATTAACCAGCGACCAATCGATCCATCATCTTCAGTTTGCGATCTTTTCAGTGCTTCTTCAACCAAAGCCATTTCTAATCCCGGCAAAACTTGAGATACTCGAATTGGCACGCATTCTGTAGCAGACAACAACCAGGCAATAACTGTACCCGCGTTAACATTCACAACCCAATATTCTTTCACTCCCATCCTTTGGTATAGTTTTTGTTTGCGCGTCGTATCATCTTCTAAAGACGAAGCAGCCACCTCAACAACTAGGGTGGGGGGTTCTAATTCATCAATATTGACTGGTGCATTATTCCGAGGCGGGAATCTTAAATTTTCTCCAATATAAAAGGCAATATCTGGCTGTGCTTCCCTCATTCTTGCTTTCCTAAAACTGGTATTTGTCAGTTCTTTGATCGGAATATTATTCAGAGCAGCAAATAAGATGATAACTGTCGAAACAATAGAATTATCTTGACCGTGTGCAGAACCAAGTGGAGACATTTCAACCCTCATGTAACCTTCATCGTAGTAAAACCTCGCGCTTGCTAAGGTTGGATCGTCTGCAAATGTGAGAAAATCTTCCCAGGATACCTCAAGCCAGGTATCGGTTGGAACTGTTTCTAATACTGGCGGGGGATTAACCATGCCTTTGTACCAAAGAGTATCTTTGTTATTTAGCATAGCTTATGGTTTTTTCTGCTGCTATTGTGTCATAATTTGATTAATTATTCTTTGATATAAATATGACTCAAGGTGGTAGAGCAAATAAAGCTGGCAATGTCTTAGAAAAAACTGTAGAAGGAGCTTTGCAGGGACATGGCTATGTCCAAGTAGGTGATAACTTCCCGAAAAAGCAGCGACTAGCATACCTG
This sequence comes from Microseira sp. BLCC-F43, assembly GCF_041929235.1. Taxonomy (NCBI): domain Bacteria; kingdom Bacillati; phylum Cyanobacteriota; class Cyanophyceae; order Aerosakkonematales; family Aerosakkonemataceae; genus Microseira; species Microseira sp. BLCC-F43. Next base: position 21,822 of record NZ_JBHFNP010000225.1, on the reverse strand, counting down.
CTAAACTCTACTAACTTACCAAGAAGGTATGCAAGACAGGTGCATATTGGCCCAGGAATTTATGGTACAGATATCTATGTAGACTTTTATATTATTGGTTCTCCGGCAATTCCTGCCGGTATAATAATTGAGTGTAAATGGCAACAAGTCGGTGGTTCGGTTGACGAAAAACTTCCTTACATCAACTTGAATATCCAAAATTGCTATCCTGCACCCGCTATTGTTTTGCTCGACGGTGGCGGGATGAAACCAGGAGCAATTACTTGGTTAAAGCAACAAGTCGGAGTTAATCAAAATCTGTTAGCAGTCCATACATTGTCTAGTTTTATTATTTGGGCTAACAACAATCTTTAATACGCAAAGAAACCTGGTTTCTCCCAAAAATCCTTGGTTTGGGAATTAGAGATCGAGGGAGAAACCGGGTTTCTCCCCTCGAATTGCGTAAGTTATGTTATGATTTGGGCTAACAACAATCTTTAATATGACGTGACGAGTAACTCGGCAATTTTACCTCGCTTCTTTGCATTAGAGTTAATCGCCCTTGCTGCTGATATATTGTGAATTTTAAACTCGCTGTACAAGTCGCGAATCAAGTCACAATCCGAATTAGATAACATTACTTTTAACCCACGACTGGCAAGTTCAGCAAATACATCTCTTAGCCTAATTTGGTCATCTTTACTAAAAGAATAGCGACTATATGCGGTAAAATTACTCGTGGTACTTATAGGATAGTAAGGCGGATCGAAGTAGACCAGATCGTTGCTTTTAGCATACTTCAGTACCTCGGCAAAACCCCTGACCTCAATTTGGGCTGACTGAAGTGCTGAGCTTGCCGAATAAAGTAAATCGGGATGGCAAATTTTAGGATTTTTGTATTCACCTATGGGAACGTTAAATTTACCTTTGGAGTTTTCCCGATATAGACCATTAAAGCAAGTCTTATTCAGATAAATTAGACGCGCGGCTCTTTCTATATCTGTATTATAAGAACGTTGGCGAACCTGATAATAGTAATCTTTATTATGTTTATGCTGATGTTCTGCCAAAAGTGCAATCAGAGGCTCAACTTTATCCCTGACGCAGCGATAAACGTTAATCAATTCTGGGTTAATATCCGTCAAAACAGCAGATTTTGGCAGGAGATGAAAAAATACAGCCCCACCTCCCAAAAAAGGTTCGTAGTAATTATTAAAATTCTGGGGAAAATAAGGAATGTATTGCTGAATCAGCTTAGTTTTACCACCAGCCCATTTCAGAAAGGGACGGGGAGAAATATCTGGTTGAATATCGATTGACATAGCTGTAAAAATAAAAGCGCTTTCTCATAAATTATGCCTCAAATTCAAGTTAGCGGTTAATTAGATTTTGAGCTAAAATAGCAATAAAGGGAATTATGTAAGGCCGTGAAAAAACGAGTAACGCTAACCTTTCCCAAACGCGCCGTCCAAATGCCAGTGACTTACCGACTGGCAAAGGATTTTAACGTGGCGGCTAATATTATCCGCGCTCAGGTGGCGCCAAATCAAATCGGCAAGCTGGTGGTAGAGTTATCCGGGGATATCGATGCGCTGGATGCGGCGATTGAGTGGATGCGATCGCAAGACATCAATGTCTCCTTCGCTAGTCGCGAAATCCTGATCGACGAAAATATCTGCGTCGATTGCGGACTCTGCACTGGCGTCTGTCCCACGGAAGCCCTTACCCTAGATAAGGAGACGTTTAAGCTGACATTTACGCGCTCGCGCTGTATCGTCTGCGAACAGTGTATCCCGACTTGTCCCGTCCAAGCGATTTCGACTAATTTTTAGGTTTGGTAACAGTTGACAGTTGACAGTTGACAGTTGACAGTTAAAGTTTCTATATGTAGGGTGCGTTAGCGGTAGCGTAACGCACCATTTACCATATTTATGGTCGCTCCATAAGTCTTGAATCTGCAATCTCAAATCTCAAATCTCAAATCTCAAAATAGACTATTGGCGCACAAAATACCGGAAGCGGCGACGGCGGGGACGCCAATTCCAGGCATCGTGCTATCGCCCGTGCGGTACAATCCGGGGATGGGAGTATAGATGCTGGGGAATGTACCTTTACCCGCAGCAATAGCTGGACCATATGTTCCTTTGTATCTGCGGAGATAATAGGCGTGGGTAAGGGGTGTACCGATGAGTTCCAGGACGATGCGATCGCGCAGATCGGGGATAATTTTTTCTAAGGCGCGGAAAAGGGGATGCGATCGCTCTTTTTTCCTATCTTCATAACTATCATCCCGTCGCCATCCATCGAAAGGTTCCAAAGTATAAGCATGGACTACATGATGTCCTTTGGGTGCTAGATTGCTATCCCACACCGAAGGAATCGAAATCATGCAAGTATTCCCAGGTTCGGTAATATCCCGATTAGAATCGCGAAGGACAACGTGATGTCCTGTCAAATGTTCTAACCCTTGACTGCGGATACCTAAATGCAAGTGCATGAAGCTATCCACGGCGGGAGTTAAGAGCGATTGCTGACGATAAGAAGAAGGTAAATCTTCCGGACGCAACAACTTATTATAAGTATCCCAGAGCGTCGCATTGGAAATAACGATGGGTGCTTTTATAACTTCCCCATTCTGCAATCGCACTCCCGCTACTTTCCCCGATTCTACTAATATTTGCTCGACGTGGGCATTCAATCGCAATTTTCCGCCCCAGCGTTGCAAACCTCGCACCAAAGCATCTACAATTGCCCCACTTCCACCGATGGGATAATCGACGCCGATATTAGTACGTTCGCCTAGCATAAAAGCGACTTCAGCGGCGATAGTTCCTTGTGCTTTTAAACCGGATAGCAGAAAACATTCTAAATCGATTAACCGCCGCACCCAAGGATCTTTTACCTCTTTATCCATCACCTCGCCAACGGAACCTTGAATTACTCCCACGTGGGGCAATAATTTTAATAAAGATGGCAAGTATCTTCCCAATAAAATAGGTATGATTTGCCAATCTGCGCGTAAAGCAATAGTAGGAATACCTTTCATCCCATCGTACAAAGGCAACAGGCGATTTTCAAATTTTTCTAATTCTATAGCGCCTTGGGGGGTAATCTTTGCCACAGCATCTCGATATCGCCGCCCATTGCTATAAACCGGAAACGTACCTTCAGGAAAATGATAGTGTCCCAACGGGTCATAAGTAACCGTCTGCAAAGATTCTCCCAGAACATCGAGAACCTGTCGCACCGGATTCAGGCTGCGCGGGTCGCTGAGGCCGCAGTAGAACGAGGGGCCAGAATCAAAGGTAAAGCCGCGCCGCGCGAAGCTGTGAGCCGCGCCGCCCGCAATGGCGTGACTTTCGCATACCAATACCTGCTTGCCGTAACGGGCGAGGAGCGCGGCGGCGGTTAAACCGCCAATGCCGCTACCGATGACAATCGCATCTAAGTTCATATTTAGTTTGCTTGCTATTTACTAATTCTTTATTTTTTATAATCCAAGTTCAAGAAACCCGGTTTTTCTAAAAAACCGGGTTTCTGGGGGGGGGCGAACGCGCGTCCCAAACAGGTTTCCTGCAAGCAGTTTCCGTAAAAATATTTATTTGATTTTTGAAGATGCCGTGAAGAGCCTGTGAAGTTCTGGTAAAAGTAAAATCAAGTTTGCACCAAAATGGTAAGTTTACTGAAACACCTTGATAAATTAGCTGGAATTGAAGGTTATGTTTCGATGAAAATAGTTAAATCTAGTGACTATATTGATCGATCCCAGTGCATGAAGCTGAAAGAATAGTTCTAAAAAGCCCTCTTTCAGCATTTAGAAAACAGTCATGACAAAGTGATGCCTGTTTTCGATTCACCTCACATAGAAACCGGGTTTCAAGCTGCGAACGCGAGTGCTAGGGGTGTGCATATCTCTAGTTCCAAACCAACGATTTTTCGGAGAAACCCGGTTGATTTGCGATTCTCCCGAATTTGTGAAAAATCAAGCAAAAGATGTGAGTTTTCGGCAACAGAAATAGCACAGACTCGCTGAGGCGAATCCGATGAGTACCTGTGCGCACGAGAGCGAGTCTTTTCACTGTGCGCTTTGTTTTTTTTGTAGCAATCAATTTGGTAAGGAGAAATTATGAAAATACTCAATGCTTGCAAAGTCGGTATGGCACTAACTGCCGCTGCGTTCTTGGGACTAGCTACCTCCCAACCTGCGGATGCTATTACTTTTTCTCTCACCGACATCGGTACGCTGGGGGGTGACTATAACCAGAGCTATGCCACAGACATCAACGAGTATGGTCAGGTGGTTGGTAGCTCAAACACCGCTGATGGGCAAGGTCGCGCCTTCTTGTGGGAAAAGAGCAGCGGCATGAGTGACCTGGGTACTCTGGGGGGTAACAATAGCGGTGCCTCTGCCATCAACGACTATGGTCAGGTGATTGGTAATTCAAGCACCGCTGATGGGCAAAGTCGTGCCTTCTTCTGGGACAAGAGCAGCGGCATGAGTGACCTGGGTACTCTGGGGGGTGACTATAGTTCTGCCAATGCCATCAACAACTTAGGTCAGGTAGTTGGTCAATCAAACACCGCTGATGGGCAAGGTCGCCCCTTCTTGTGGGAAAAGAGCAGCGGCATGGTTAACCTGGGTACTCTGGGGGGTAAATCTAGCTATGCCAGAGCCATTAACAACTATGGTCAGGTGGTTGGTAGCTTATACGACGCAAATGGGCCATATCGCGCCTTCTTGTGGGAAAAGAGCAGCGGTATGAGTGACCTGGGTACTCTGGGGGGTGACTTTAGTTTTGCCAGAGCCATCAACGACTATGGTCAGGTGATTGGTTGGTTATTCACCGCTGCTAGTCCATATCGCAGCTTCTTCTGGGAAAAGAGCAGCGGTATGAGTGACCTGGGTACTCTGGGGGGTGACTTTAGCTTTGCCATAGCCATCAACAACTATGGTCAGGTGCTTGGTTACTCAGCCACCGCTGATGGGCGAATGCGCCCCTTCTTGTGGGAAAAGAGCAGCGGCATCAGTGACCTCAACGACTTGGTTTGGGCTCCTGACTGGATACTAGACAATGTAGTAGGAATCAACAATGCGGGGCAGATTGCGGGCTATGGCCTTTACAATGGTCAATACCGTGCCTTCCTCTTAACGCCCAATACTTCCAAATCTGTTCCCGAACCCTCTTCTGCGCTGGCATTCTTGGCATTGGGTGCTGTGGGTGCTGGTGCGGCGAAGCGCCAGCGGCTGCAACACGAGGCTTCTAGTCGCAATTGACCGATAGTTTTCGGATAAACCCGGTTTGTTGGCGATTGTCGCGAATTTGTGAAAAATCAAGCAAAAGATGTGAGTTTTCGGCAACAGAAATAGCACAGACTCGCTCTCGGCGAATCCGATGCTCACCTGTGGGCACGAGAGTGAGTCTTTTCACTGTGCGCATTGTTCTTTTTGTAGCGATCGATTTGGTAAGGAGAAATTATGAAAATACTCAATGCTTGCAAAGTCGGTATGGCGCTAACAGGCACGTAGTTGCGCTTGGGCGCTCCAGGCAGGCAGTTTCCGTAAAAATACTTGTTTTATTTTTGAAGCTCCCGTGAAAACACGGTGAAGATATGGTGAAAGTCAAATCTAGTTGGCACCAAAATGGTAGATTTACTGAAACACATTGATAAATTAGCTGGAATTGAAGGTTCTGTTTCCATGAAAATACTTAACTCAAGTGACTATATTGAGCGCTCCCAGTGCATGAAGCTGAAAGAATAGTTCTAAAAAGCCCTCTTTCAGCATTTAGAAAACAGTCATGACAAAGTGATGCCTGTTTTCGATTCACATCACCTATAAACCGGGTTTATGGCTGCGAACGCGACTGCGGAAGGGAGGCATATCTCTAGTTGCAAACCAACGATTTTTCGGAGAAACTTTGGTGTTTGCGATTGTCCCGAGTTTGTGAAAAATCAAGCAAAAGATGTGAGTTTTCGGCAACAGAAATAGCACCTACTCGCTCTCGGCGAATCCGATGAGTACCTGTGGGCACGAGAGCGAGTCTTTTCACTGTGCGCTTTGTTCTTTTTGTAGCAATCAATTTGGAAAGGAGAAATTATGAAAATACTCAATGCTTGCAAAGTCGGTATGGCGCTAACTGCCGCTGCGTTCTTGGGAATGACCACCGCCCAATCTGCCGATGCTATCAGTTTTTCTCTCACCGACCTGGGTACGCTGGGGGGTGACTATAACCAGAGCTATGCCAATGCCATCAACGACTATGGTCAGGTGGTTGGTTACTCACGCAACGCTAATTGGCAATCTCGCGCCTTCTTCTGGGACAACAACAGCGGCATGGTTAACCTGGGTACGCTGGGGGGTAACTCTAGCGGTGCCAGAGCCATCAACAACTATGGTCAGGTGGTTGGTCAATCAAGCACCGCTAATCGGCAAGGTCGCGCCTTCTTGTGGGAAAAGAGCAGCGGCATGAGTGACCTGGGTACGCTGGGGGGTGACTATAGTTCTGCCAATGCCATCAACGACTATGGTCAGGTGATTGGTCAATCAACCAACGCTAATGGGAAAATTCGCGCCTTCTTCTGGGAAAAGAGCAGCGGCATGAGTGACCTGGGTACTCTGGGGAGTGACTATAGCTTTGCCAGAGCCATCAACGACTATGGTCAGGTGGTTGGTTCCTCAACCACCGCTGATGAGCAAAGTCGCGCCTTCTTGTGGGAAAAGAGCAGCGGCATGAGTGACCTGGGTACTCTGGGGGGTGACTCTAGCTATGCCGCTGCCATCAACAACTTAGGTCAGGTGATTGGTTCTTCAAAAACCGCTGATGGGCTTCCTCGCGCCTTCTTGTGGGAAAAGAGCAGCGGCATGAGTGACCTGGGTACTCTGGGGGGTAACGATAGCGATGCCACTGCCATCAACAACTTAGGTCAGGTGATTGGTTACTACACCGCTGATTGGCAATCTCGCCCCTTCTTCTGGGACAAGACCAGCGGCATGAGTGACCTCAACGACTTGATTTCCGATCTTGGCTGGACAGTAAACGGTGTAGTAGGCATCAACAATGCGGGGCAGATTGTGGGTTATGGCTCTTACAATGGTCAAGGGCGAGCCTTCCTCTTAACGCCCAATATTTCCAAATCTGTTCCCGAACCCTCTTCTGCACTGGCATTCTTGGCGTTGGGTGGTGTTGGTGCTGGTTCTTTGGCGAAACGCCAGCGGCTACAACAGGATGCTTCTAGCTGCAATTGACCGATAGTTTTCGGATAAACCCGGTTTGTTGGCGATTGTCGCGAATTTGTGAAAAATCAAGCAAAAGATGTGAGTTTTCGGCAACAGAAATAGCACCTACTCGCTGAGGCGAATCCGATGAGTACCTGTGCGCACGAGAGCGAGTCTTTTCACTGTGCGCTTTGTTCTTTTTGTAGCAATCAATTTGGAAAGGAGAAATTATGAAAATACTCAATGCTTGCAAAGTCGGCATGGCACTAACTGCCGCTGCGTTCTTGGGAATGATAACCGCCCAAAGAGCGGATGCTATCAGTTTTTCTCTCACTGACCTGGGTACGCTGGGGGGTTACTCTACCTATGCCGCAGACATCAACGAGTATGGTCAGGTGGTTGGTTCCTCAAACACCGCTGAAGGGGGAAATCGCGCCTTCTTGTGGGAAAAGAGCAGTGGCATGATTAACCTGGGTACGCTGGGGGGTAACTCTAGCGGTGCCAATGCCATCAACAACTATGGTCAGGTGATTGGTGGCTCAAGCACCGCTGATGGGCAAAGTCGCGCCTTCTTGTGGGAAAAGAGCAGTGGCATGATTAACCTGGGTACTCTGGGGGGTGGCTATAGCTTTCCCATAGCCATCAACAACTATGGTCAGGTGATTGGTGGCTCAAGCACCGCTGATGGGCAGGGTCGCGGCTTCTTCTGGGAGGGGAGCAGCGGCATGAGTGACCTGGGTACTCTGGGGGGTAGCTTTAGCCGTGCCATAGCCATCAACGACTATGGTCAGGTGATTGGTAGCTCAAGCACCGCTGATGGGCAGGGTCGCGGCTTCTTCTGGGAGGGGAGCAGCGGCATGAGTGACCTGGGTACTCTGGGGGGTAACAATAGCTATGCCAATGCCATCAACAACTATGGTCAGGTGATTGGTGGCTCAGCCACCGCTGATGAGCAAAGTCGCGCCTTCTTGTGGGAAAAGAGCAGCGGCATGGTTAACCTGGGTACGCTGGGGGGTAACTCTAGCGGTGCCATTGCCATCAACAACTATGGTCAGGTGATTGGTACTTCAACCACCGCTGATGGGCAAAGTCGCCCCTTCTTGTGGGAAAAGAGCAGCGGCATGATTGACCTGGGTACACTGGGGGGTAACTCTAGCTATGTCAGAGCCATCAACGACTATGGTCAGGTGATTGGTGATTCAAACACCGCTGATGGGCAAGGTCGCGCCTTCTTCTGGGACAAGACCAGCGGCATCAGTGACCTCAACAATTTAGTTTCCGCTCCTGACTGGATACTATACGAGGCATCAGACATCAACAATGCGGGGCAGATTGTGGGCCGTGGCGTTTACAATGGTCAAACCCGTGCCTTCCTCTTAACGCCCAATACTTCCAAATCTGTTCCCGAACCCTCTTCTGCACTGGCATTCTTGGCGTTGGGTGCTGTGGGTGCTGGTGCGGCGAAGCGCCAGCGGCAGCAACAGGAGGCTTCTAGCCGCAATTGACCGATAGTGTAAGTTTTTGACAATTCCAACCTTTCAAAGCCTTGTCGTTACGCACATCTGGTCAACTGTCCGTAAGCCACACAACCCGCCAGGGAATATATGATGCTGTTGGCAAACTGGGATTGGTGGTGCTGTCCACACCCGCCTGGGGTTTAAACCCCAGGCTAATAGCGTAAGTCCGTTAAAACGGACTAATCTTCTCTATCAGTCCACGCTGGCGTGGACTTCTGCTACTTGCCTGGGAACTTGAGTTGCGGGCGGGTGTCGGCGACACCAGGGATCGATTTACCAACAGCATCATTTATGATGTCATGTCAGGCTTTTCACCCTGAATTAAAACTCACCGCGTCACCGCTCTCCCTTGTCACCGCGTCAGTTCTAACTATGGGTATTCAACCGGACACGATATCATCAGTAACCGTTGGCAAAGATTCTCCCAGAACATCGAGAACCTGTCGCACCGGATATGGGCTGCGCGGGTCGCTGAGGCCGCAGTAGAACGAGGGGTCAGAATCAAAGGTAAAGCCGCGCCGCGCGAAGCTGTGAGCCGCAACGCCCGCAATGGCGTGACTTTCGCATACCAATACCTGCTTACCGTAACGGGCGATTCGAGCCGCGGCGGTTAGACCGCCGATGCCGCTACCGATGACAATAACTTGGCAATTGTGCATGGGGGAAAAAGCGATCGCCAGAGTATCAGGACTGACGCAAGGGCGTTACCAGAAACCGGGTTTCTTTGCTGAGATCTTGCACATTGAGGCAGAGCCTCTGTATTCTCGTTCCCAGGTTGAACCTGGGAACGAGATCCGGTGGGCTGCTGCCTCCCGTGGTGCAAGATTTGAGTTTGCCTAAGTCCTGAGTATTTTAAGCGCAAATGGGATAGGAGTGTAGGCGATCTAAAGCTAAAGCGTTACTATTAATTTCCACCAAAATAGGTAAGGAGAGTTCCAGAAATGGGACGGGATAAAATGGTTGCGATCGCAGAACAAACTCTTTTAATTCGGCAAAAACTACCAGATACCTTTGAGCCTGACACAGTGCGACCCAGCTACGATGGATTGGGATTGGCAAATGTCCCTGCCTTAGCGACTCACTGGCTATGTCCGGAAGCGCCTTGTTTGATAGCACAACCTGCTTTACTGCCATTAAATCCAGATTTATTGGCAGATAAAGTCATCGCAGATGCTTGGGAAAATTGGCAAAAGCAAGCACCGATTAACCATGTAGTCTTGTTGTTAATCGATGCCTTTGGTTACGACCAATTGCGAATCTTAATGAAAGAAGGAGATGCACCGGGATTGACAGATGCCTGTGCCAGTCCGCAGGCTTTTTTTATGCCGATTACGTCGGTTTTTCCCAGCACGACAGTAACGGCTCTCGCCTCGGCAGCCACGGCCTACGCACCCGCTCAGCACGGCATTTTGGCAACTAATATGTATCTGCGGGAAGTCGGCAGCATGGTGAATTTTATCGGCTTTAGACCCAGTCTTTCTCCCACTGCCACGCCTTATTTAGACACTCAACTAAATCCGGATACTTTGCTGCCAGTTCCTAATATATATCAACGTTTGGAACAGGCAGGAGTCACGGTAGAAATTGTGAATTTTCATCAGTTTAAAAATTCGGGAATTAGTCGTTTTACGGGTGCGGGGAGTCAGGCAGCACAAAGCGGTTATGTCAGTTATCTGACGCCAGCGGATGGCTTTGCTCAGTTGCGCGATCGCTTAATCAACCGCAATAACAGTAAGAGTTTCACCTATCTCTACATCCCTAATTTAGACAATTCTGCCCATCGCTACGGTCCTTTAAGTTCCTCCTATCGCGCCGAAGCAGCAGCGCTCGATTTTTCCCTCAAACGCGAACTTTTCGCGCCGTTGGCGGGTCGTTCTGATATTGTTTTGCTGTTAGTTGCTGACCACGGTCAGCGTTGCACCCACCCAGATAAAATTCTTTGGATCGACCAACATCCCGAATTAACAAAACTGTTGTTTGTTCCAGGGACAGGCGAGTCGCAAGCTCGATTTTTGCATCTGAAACCGGGTGCCGAAGCAGCTGCCAAAAATTATATTCGTCAACATTTGGATGAGCAATTTTTGGCGATTTCCAAAGCGGAGGCGATTGAACTCGGTTTGTTTGGAATTCCGGATAACCCGCCTAGTTGGGAGTATGGCGATCGCATCGGCGATTTAATCTTAATCCCCCGCAACGGTTGGTCTTGCTTGCAGCAGTTAGGACAGCCAACTCCTGTAGAAAACCGCTCTGTCAAGATTGGAGTTCATGGAGGTTTAAGCCGCGCTGAGATGTTGATTCCATTTCTAGCTTATCGGTTTTAAAAATAGCTGTTGCGAGTTACGCAAAACTTCTATATGTAGGGTGCGTTATGCTATCGCTAACGCACCATTCCACCATATTTAGTATCAATGTCTAAGTCCTGTAATATCATTTTCCCGTCTTGATGTTACAGATCCGATCCCCCCTAACCCCCCTTGCCAAGGGGGGAACCGGAGAAGTTAAAGTCCCCCTTTTTAAGGGGGATTTAGGGGGATCTGTTACAGATTGAGGGGAAAACGGTATAACGCAGATTCACCAGCTAAGATTGCTGGGATTCTGAAGGTAACTGAGATTGAACTGGATTAATCAAACCTTGAGCTGTACTAAATAGATTGATCGGATTTCTGCCATCAGTAATCAAAACGCTTTGTATACCCAATGCTTGCAAAAGTCTCGCCTGCATTTCTGGGCCAGCTTGCGCGATCGCTTTCAGGGTTTCTGGGCCAATTGCTGCTACTTTTTGGCTAAATTCTTCGCTGGTGATTTCTGCCATTCGCTGGGCTTTTTCAATCTCCAGATTAATCAGCGCTTGTTGGTGAGCTAATTCGGCTTCCTGACGCGCTCTTAATTGAGCCAATTCTGCTTCGGCGCGAATTCTTGCCGCTTCCGCTTCTTGCTGGGCTAAATTAACCGCTAATTCCCCTTGAATCCGAGATGCTTCTGCCTTCGCTCTGGCTTCTGCCGTGGCTTTTCCTGTTGCTTCAATTGCCGCATTTTCTGCCTGTAATTCCAGCAGTTTTTTGCGTTCGCCTTCCGCTGCACCTCGGTCAATAATCACTTGCCGTTCCAGTCTGGCTTTAGCAGCTTGTTCGATGCGTTCTGCATCTTGTTTGGCGGCTGCTTCTTGGGCATCGGTGGTAATTTGAATCGCGATTTGTACCGATTTTTGCAAGCTTTCTAACGTTCTTTCATCCACAGGTTCGACTGATTGGATGTCAATGTTGGTGATGACCAAATTATTAGTTCTAAACCGGAATTCGTCTCGAATCCGACCTTCTTCATCGGTTCCAAACACAGCCGTGCGAATAATTCTAGCTGAATTGCGATGAAATTCGTCGAATTTTTCTCCCGCTACCGCACCTCGCACGCGAGATGCGATCGCTTTACAAGCATCTCCTACAAAATCCGGCACTTGAAACAATTTTGCTGCGGCTTGTTCGTCGTGTCTGTCAACATCAAAATACCAGTTATAAGATAATTGAAGTTGTAGCCTAGCATGATCGGATGTTTCGACAGTAAATACATCCGTCATAAAATCCGGCCCTAATAATAAAGCCAGAGACTTAATCAAATTCGGTCGCTTAGGTTTCCCACCAGATAAACTCAGCACCGTAAAAGATTCATCCGGTCCCAACATCACTAAATCCGGCCCAAAAACAGTGCGCGCGCTTCTTTCTTTATAATCGTGAATTTGTACCGCTGCATTTTGCGGCACGTGAAAAACAACCGCTCTCGTTTTATCTCTCTGAACGCTTTCAACACCTTCTCTACGATGCTGACCTCGCTCGGAAATTGGATCGCCTTTTTGGCTGAGCAATTCTTCAATAACAGGCGTTAAAACTTTTTCCCAAAGTTCTTCGTAAGGGCTTAACATATACGCTTGCGGGCCGCTAACCAGCCTTAATTCTCCGGTTTGAATATCCCGCACGTAAATCCCTTCATTCTTATCTAAAGGAATCGTTTTCCGTTTTTCCACCACTTCCAATTCCACGCGGGGAATGTAATCCCTCGGCCCGGAAATCATCCACAAATCTCCCGGCTGATGCTGAATTAAGTTATCAGCTTCTCCTTCAGTAAAGGCTTCTTTAGCTCTGAGTAAAAGTGCTTCTTGTTCCCCTAAAACGTAAACTTTTTGAATCCCATTTTCTAACGACTCACCTGGATGCAAGAAAAAAGAAGTTCTTCCTTGACGAACTTCTCGCATTCCCAGTTGCGGTTTGCCCAAATTATCAATCGGGTTAACAACAATGCACCATTCTCTATCGCCCAAAGTGGTAATTTCCACTTCTCTCACGACTTCTTCATAGACATCGGGAATGTGAATTTCTGCATCTTCAAACGTTACCAACCATTCATCTCCCGCTTTGCGCTGGCGATTAAAAATATCGGTAAACGTGCGTTTTGCCATCAAATGTAATGCTTTCCGTTCTGTTAAAACGTAAGCCTTGATCGTACCAACTACGGATTCATCAACTCCAGGCAAATAAGCGCCTTCTTCTCTTACCAGCCATTCTTCACCCGCGCGACGGCGATTTCCTTGTCTATCGGTGCAACTTTGACGTGCTATAAGTCGCAAAGCTTGGTTAGGTTTAATCACCTGCGCCGTGACAGTTTCTACCACTTCAACTTCCACGCGGGGAATATAAGTTCTTGGCCCTTCAAATAACCATTCATCTCCTGCCAAACGATTAATTGTTTGAGTTTCAATTTCTCCATCAACTGTTGCGGTGATGGTTTCAGTAAAATCGCGAATTGCTCTTAAACGCAAAGCTTGATTAGTTTCTACAACCTCCAGCCGCGTTACTTCTCCTAATAATTCCTCACCGGGATAGAGTGGAAAAGGGTCTTGGGCAAAGCGAATTTCTTCATCCCCATAGCGCAATCTCACCTGACCGTGGGCATCAGAAATGGGTTGATTTTCTTCATCTCTTAGGACTGGATTTGCCACCAAACAATAATGCCGAGGCGGCACAATAATCATCGGTTCGGGTCTTAAAATCAGTCGTTCGTGGTCGCGCAAGGTAATGGTTTGCGGGCCAACTTCTAGCCGGGTGACACCCGTGTTGTTATCTAAAACGTGAATAAATTGCTGTGGTTTGAGACGAATAACGCCACTCGTCGTCCCCGGTAATTCAGATTTACGTTCGGCTGTATTCATTTCCATGCTCTTAAAGAAGGTGATAAAAGTTTTGGTAACTTGATGCTTTTGTCCTTTGATGGGATTTCTACAGGGGTTTTGGTTGATCGCTTGGCTACCCCAGGCATAGGAGTTGAGTTGGCGGAAAATCTCCTAATCTGTTTTAGCCGACGATTCTTTTAATTCAGTGAAAGATGAAGAAATGTTTCGAGTTGATTGCCTGGTTGCGCCAAGTTGGATGTGCGTGTGTGAGAGCGATATGCCTCCCTTCCGCACTCGCGTTCGCGCCTGAGTTGGTGAAAAAGCGATCGCCTTCTCTCAAAATCAGAATTCAAGCTGCCAAGATCGCTCGATTCAGCCATCGAGAACCTGTCACACCGGATATGGGCTACGCGGGTCGCTGAGGCCGCAGTAGAACGAGGGGTCAGAATCAAAGGTAAAGCCGCGCCGCGCGAAGCTGTGAGCCGCGCCGCCCGCAATGGCGTGACTTTCTGCGACCAATACCTGCTTACCGTCACGGGCGACCCAGGCGGCGGCGGTTAGACCGCCGATGCCGCTACCGATGACAATCGCATCCAAGTTCATATTTAGTTTGCTTGTTTTGGAGGAATTCTTGATTTTTTACAATCCAAGTTCAAGAAACCCGGTTTTTTAGAAAAACCGGGTTTCTGGGGTTCAAGAAACCCGGTTTTTTAGATAATACCTGAGCCAATGTTCTGAAACGCCAAGATCCCCCAGGTTAAAACCAGGGGCTACACAAACAAAGCCTGCCAGAGCAGGCTGAAACAAACTTTGGCTGCCAAAGCAGCCAAAGTTTGTCACGCCGCACCCTTAAGGGTGTCGGCTTTGGCGAAGGTATGGTTAGAAAAACCGGGTTTCTGGGGGGGGCGATATGCCTGCCTTCCGCACTCGCGTTCGCACATCCCAAACACCTCGCCTGCAATTCACGTAAAAATACTTATTTGATTTTTGAAGATGCCGTGAAAACACGGTGAAGATATGGTGAAAGTCAAATCTAGTTGGCACCAAAATGGTAGATTTACTGAAACACCTTGATAAATTAGCTGGAATTGAAGGTTATGTTTCCATGAAAATATTTAAATCAAGTGAATTAATTGATCGCTCCCAGTGCATGAGGCTGAAAGAATAGTTCTAAAAAGCCCTGTTTCAGCATTTAGAAAACAGTCATGGCAAACTGATGCCTGTTTTCGATTCACCTCACCTATCACCAAAGTTTCTGGCTGCGCTCTCTAGTTTTTCGGAGAAACCGGCGTTCCTATCACCAAAGTTTCTGCGTAGATCTCTAGTTCCAAACCAACGATTTTTCGGAGAAACCCGGTTGATTTGCGATTCTCCCGAATTTGTGAAAAATCAAGAAAAAGATGTGAGTTTTCAGCAACAGAAATAGCACCTACTCGCTGAGGCGAATCCCATTCGCACCTGTGGGCACGAGAGCGAGTCTTTTCACTGTGCGCTTTGTTCTTTTTGTAGCAATCAATTTGGAAAGGAGAAATTATGAAAATACTCAATGCTTGCAAAGTTGGTATGGCACTAACTGCCGCTGCATTCTTGGGAATCACCAGCGCCCAAAGAGCCGATGCTATCAGTTTTTCTATCACAGACCTGGGTACGCTGGGGGGTGACTCTAGTTCTGCCTATGCCATAAACGAGTATGGTCAGGTGGTTGGTAGCTCAAACACCGCTGGTGGGGGAAATCGCGCCTTCTTGTGGGACAAAAGCAGCGGCATGATTAACCTGGATCCACCGAGAAGTATCTATGGCTATGGCAACTGGTCTGGCTATACTTATGCCACAGCGATCAACGACTTAGGTCAAGTCGTTGGTAATAGAGCGAACAACTATGGGGAAAATCCCTTCTTCTGGGACAAGAGCAGCGGCATGATTGAGCTGGGTCCACCGAGAAGTATCTATGGCTATGCCTTTGCCACAGCCATCAACAATTTAGGTCAGATGCTTGGTAACACATACACCTACTTTTCTGGTTATGGGCAAAATCGCGCCTTCGTGTGGGAAAAGGGCAGCGACATGATTAACCTAGGTACACTGGGGAGTTATTATGGCTATAGCTATACTTATGGCACAGCCATCAACGACTATGGTCAGGTGGTTGGTTACTCATCCACCACTGATGGCGATCGCGCCTTCTTGTGGGAAAAGAGCGGCGGCATGACTAACCTGGGTACTCTGGGGGGTAACTTTAGCGCTGCTTATGCCATTAACAACTTAGGTCAAGTGGTTGGTCAATCCAACATCGCTAATGGGCAAAATCACGCCTTCTTGTGGGAAAAGAGCAGCGGCATGACTGACTTGGGTACTCTAGGGGATAACGGAATCAATCCCATTGACATCAATAACTTAGGCCAGGTAATTGGTTACTCATACATCACTTCTGGGCAAAATCGTCCCTTCTTCTGGGAAAAGAGCAGTGGCATCAGCGACCTCAACGACTTGGTTTCCGCTCCTGGCTGGACACTAAACAGTGTAGTAGACATCAACAATGCGGGACAGATTGTGGGTCGCGGCTTTTACAATGGTCAACAGCGAGCCTTCCTCTTAACACCCAATACTTCCAAATCTGTTCCCGAACCCTCTTCTGCACTGGCATTCTTGGCGTTGGGTGCTGTGGGTGCTGGTTCTTTTGCGAAACGCCAGCGGCAGCAACATGAAGCTTCTAACCGCAATTGACCGATAGTGGATTTCAATGCAATCCCAATCCTTCAAAGGTTGGGATTGCATTGAACAAACTCTAAACCCGACAACCCTTTTAAGATCGAAGTAAAGAAATATTTCAGGGGTTGGGTTATGAAACGCATTGTTCTGATCGCTGGGTTTGAATCCTTCAACGCTGACTTGTACCGGAAAGCCGCACAGTTGGCGACTTCCCGCTGTCCGGAGTTGGATGTGCGGGTGTTTAGCGATCGCGCCCTCAACACCTCACCAGAAGTCGTCGCCGACGCACTCGTTGGCGCAGATGTCTTCTTCGCCAGTTTAATCTTTGACTACGACCAAGTAATGTGGTTGCGCGAAAGAGTGCAGCAGATTCCCATCCGCCTCGTCTTCGAGTCCGCCTTAGAATTGATGAGTTTAACCCAAATTGGTGCGTTCAAAATAGGCGATAAACCCAAAGGAATGCCCAAACCCGTTAAATTCATTTTAGATAAATTCAGCAACGGCAAAGAAGAAGACAAACTCGCCGGTTATATCAGCTTCCTGAAAGTAGGGCCGAAACTATTAAAATACGTCCCAGTACAAAAAGTCCAAGACTTGCGAAACTGGCTGATTATTTACGGTTATTGGAATGCTGGCGGCACAGATAACGTCGCCTCCATGTTCTGGACAATAGCCGAAAAATATCTGGAATTAAAAGTAGGAGAAATCCCGCCCCCAGTCGAAACCCCCAACATGGGTTTGTTACACCCAGACTATCAAGGATATTTTGAATCGCCGCGGCAATATTTAGAATGGTATCGCCAAGCGAAACCGGAAACCCGCCATCTGCCAGTAGTTGGAATTTTGCTTTATCGCAAACACGTTGTAACCAAACAGCCTTATATTCTTAAATTAATTAACTACTTTGAAGAAGCTGGACTCATTCCCTTACCTATTTTTATTAATGGAGTTGAAGGGCATGTCGCCGTGCGCGATTGGATGACAACTCAATATGAAACCAATCAACGTCAACTTGGTAATATTGAAACACCTTCTCTATCTAACGAAGCAGTCCAAGTAGATGCTATAGTTTCTACCATCGGATTTCCCCTCGTAGGTGGCCCTGCTGGTTCGATGGAGGCAGGACGCCAGATAGAAGTATCAAAAAGGATTTTAACTGCCAAGAATATACCTTATATCGTTGCCGCACCTTTGCTAATTCAAGATATCCATTCCTGGACGCGCCAAGGTATTGGAGGATTGCAAAGTGTCGTATTATATGCATTGCCAGAATTAGATGGAGCAATTGATACAGTGCCATTAGGCGGGTTAGTTGGAGAAGATATTTATCTGATTCCCGAACGAGTCAAGCGTTTAACTGGCAGATTGAAAAATTGGATTAAATTAAGACAAAAACCTGCTTCAAAACGAAAAGTTGCCATTCTTCTCTACGGTTTCCCGCCTGGATATGGGGCAGTTGGAACGGCTGCATTATTAAATGTACCTCGCAGTCTGCTTAAATTACTCCAAGCACTTAAAGAACAAGGTTACACAGTCGGCGAATTACCAGAAGATGGAGAAGAATTAATCCGCCGCGTTAAACAAGCAGATGAACCTACAATTCGTAGCAAAAAAGAGGAACCAGTTATTGACTCGATACTTGATGGAAATCAGTACAACACTGTCAATGCCAAAACTCTGGATAAATGGCTGGGTTACCTACTCACAACCCGCATCGAAAAGCAGTGGAAATCTCTCACCAGCAGCGGTATCAAAACATACGGAGATGAATATTACATCGGCGGTATCGAGTTAGGAAATATTTGGATTGGCGTGCAACCACCTTTGGGAATTGCAGGCGACCCGATGCGACTAATGTTTGAACGGGATATGACGCCCCATCCCCAATATGCAGCTTTTTATAAATGGTTGCAAAATGAGTTTCAAGCCGATGCTGTAGTTCACTTTGGAATGCACGGTACGGTTGAATGGTTGCCCGGATCTCCGTTAGGAAATACAGGTTATTCTTGGCCTGATATCTTATTGGGAGATGTTCCCAATTTGTATATCTATGCCGCGAATAATCCATCTGAATCTATCCTGGCGAAGCGTCGCGGATATGGGGTGCTGATTTCTCACAATGTGCCGCCTTACGGGAGGGCGGGGTTGTATAAGGAATTAGTGGCGCTGCGAGATTTAATCTCGGAATATCGGGAAGATCCGCAAAAGAATTATGCGCTTAAGGAGGCGATTTGTAAGAAGATTGTGGATACGGGATTGGAGGCTGATTGTCCGTTTGAGGATGCTAAAAAGTTGGGCATTTCTTTTACGCCGGAGAATGTCCGGATGTTTAGTGCCCATGCATTTAATGAGTATTTAGTCAAGTTGTACGAGTATTTGCAAGTGTTGGAAACTCGTCTGTTTTCTTCGGGGTTGCATACTTTGGGTGAACCACCAAATGATGAGGAGTTGGCATCGTATTTTGATGCTTATTTTGGAGAGGAAGAGAATGAACCGCAGAGACGCAGAGGACGCGGAGAAGAGGAAGAGGAGAGGAGAAAGATTGGAGAGTTGTTGGGGCGCAATACGGAGGAGTTGAGGAATTTGTTGCGGGGGTTGAATGGGGAGTATATTCCGCCTGCACCGGGGGGTGATTTGTTAAGAGATGGTGCGGGTGTTTTGCCTACGGGGCGGAATATTCATGCTTTAGATCCTTATAGGATGCCTTCTGCTGGTGCTTATGAACGGGGGAGGGAAATTGGGCGGAAGATTATCGATCAACATTTGGAGGAACATGGGGAGTATCCGGAGACGGTTGCTGTTATGTTGTGGGGGTTGGATGCGATTAAAACTAAGGGTGAATCTTTGGGGATTTTGTTGGAGTTGGTGGGGGCGGAACCCGTCAAGGAAGGTACGGGGCGGATTGTGCGTTATGAGTTGAAATCTTTGGAGGATGTTGGGCATCCTCGGATTGATGTTTTGGCTAATCTTTCGGGGATTTTTCGCGATAGTTTTGTCAATATTATTGAGTTGTTGGACGATCTGTTTCAACGGGCGGCGGATGCGGATGAACCGGAGGAGATGAATTTTATCAGAAAACATGTTTTGGGGATGCGATCGCAAAATATCCCCAATCCCACTGCGCGTCTATTCTCGAACCCCGCTGGCGATTTTGGTTCGCTAGTAAATGAGCGAGTTACTGATGGAAATTGGGACTCTGGAGAAGAGTTGGCGGGTACTTGGGAAAGTCGCAATGCCTTCAGTTACGGCAGAAATGATAAAGGTCAATCTCGCAAGGAAGTTTTAAACCAACTATTGCAAAGTACTCGTCGCGTGGTGCAAGAAATTGATTCGGTTGAATATGGTTTAACCGATATTCAAGAATATTATGCCAATACGGGTGGTTTGAAAAAGGCGGCGGAGAAACAACAAGGTAAGAAGGTTAATGCTAGTTTTGTGGAAAGTTTCTCGAAAGATACAACGCCGCGCAATTTAGAAGATTTGCTGAGGATGGAATATCGCACTAAGTTATTAAATCCCAAATGGGCAGATGCAATGGCGAATCAAGGTAGCGGCGGCGCGTATGAAATTTCCCAACGGATGACGGCGTTAATTGGGTGGGGTGGTACGGCTGATTTTACCGATAATTGGGTTTACGATCAGGCGGCGGATACTTATGCTTTAGATGCAGAAATGGCGAAGAAATTGCGCGAAGCAAATCCAGAAGCTTTTCGCAATATTGTGGGCAGAATGTTAGAAGCGCACGGGCGAGGTTTTTGGGAAGCCGATCCTGAAAAGTTGCAGAAGTTACGCGAATTGTATGAGTTGACAGATGAAGAATTGGAAGGCGTAACAATTTAATCAGTAGGGTGCGTTAGCGATAGCGTAACGCACCATTTCATCTAACCAATATTGTTCTGCTGAGATCTTGCATCAACGGCATCACCCGCCAGGGATTAAAATCCCTGGCTAATAGCTTAAGTCCTCTCAAGAGGACTGATGAGCAATTTCAGTCCACTTAAGTGGACTTTAGCTATTAGCTGGGAAATTTATTTCCCAGCGGGTAAATATTTCTCAGCTAAGAATGCTGGGTCAGCCACATCCGAATTTCATCGCTAGTCTTGCCCTTGAAATACGGGGGGTTTTGAATTCCCAAACTCTTAGCTTTATTAAGTCACCAGACTATTTTCAACACTTGAATTCATCATATTTTTAGTTCTGTTGAGTCGTTCAATCGTAGTGTCAGGACGGTTTTTAAGCACATTTCTGATCCATTCTGAGTGGATTTCTTCCGTCCAACGCGCCTCAATCAGCTTTGTCAGCGCCAGCTCAACTAAAAAATCCCGCAAAGATGCTGAATATAAAACATTAGCATCGTAGACGACTGTGAAATTTGCCATGACTTAATCGTACAAACCGAGTGCTTGAGATTCAGCAACCAGCTCATCCATAATTTGATCGCGTCTCGCGTCATCCTGCTTTTTATACTCAATTACATCTTGGTAATTTATCCGATGGACATTTCTGACTATCTTATAGGGAATTTTGCCAGAGTTCATTAATTCCCATACCTGGTGACGGGTGATACCCAAAATGTCGGCGGCTTGATAGTCTGCGAGTTCTTTTGTATACGGTTTAATTTTGACCGGGTGTTCCATCCCCGTATGTACTAAAATCTCCACCAAGAGTTGCATGACATGAGCCGGAATTTCTATTGTTTTTCCGTTAGTTTCATCTTCCATCAGTTTGATGGTGCAACTGCCTTCTCGATTTTCTAAGTAAGATGCCAAAATGTGGCTACTCGCTAGTGCCATAGCCGCTTCTGATTCGGTTGGTAAAATTGGGTCGCCAATTCGATAATTTGGGAGTTTCATATTAGTTTGATGCTGGATTCTCGATGATAATTACAATCATCTTAGCAACCGAGCGTGGAACACATACGCCTTCGCTACCCCAGAACGCAACTGGGCGATCGCATCCTTCCATCAGCACGCGATCGCCCCCAATCGTACTTAATGATTCACTAGAACTTGATTCGCCGAGTCAAAATACTCATCACCTCACCAGAAGCGGGTGCAGGTAACAAGGGACTCCACTCGTCAATTTGAGCAAACCGAACGACATAAAGCGTGCGAATTGTAGAATTGACTCCTCTGTGAGAACCAATTACTAGAACCCGCACCAGTTCCCAATCATCTGTCCCAGCTAGCAAACTGTCCCCAGCTTCTAGTGGCACAAAGGGGAAATTTCCTGATTTGACATCA
>NZ_JBHFNP010000224.1:0-40865 GCF_041929235.1 Microseira sp. BLCC-F43 | reverse complement strand
GAAGGCGCATTGGGCTTATTTATCCACTAATTCTACTAATTTACCTGATTGGGGACAAGCGGCTAACACAGCGCTCGAAGTTATCTTGCCGAAAATCCTTTTGTTTCTTTTTTTACTTGACTTGGAACGGATGATTCCTTTAGCACGGAGTTATGGTTTTGACATTCATCTTTCCAGGTGCAAGATGTGAGATTAGACAACATTGATGCAATCGCTCCGAGTAACATTACTATTGATGGCGCAAGTATAGAGCAGTCAGATGGTACTAGCTGGATGGGAATGTACTGTCTGAATATTGAAGACGCAAAGATGGGGAGATGGGGAGATGGGGTGATGGGGAGATGGGGTGATGGGGAGATGGGGTGATGGGGAGCGTGACCATTCTCAAGTCAGGACTTACGCAAAAAAACTAAGGGCGATCCGAAAAATCGTGGGTTTAGAGTCGTGAGATATCACCTTTGTTTTTGGTTGCGCTGGCGTAAGTCCTGAAGTGAGAAGCACTCGGTCAATAGTCTCCCGAATTGGGAAGCGCTATGAAGAAGAAAATTGTTTCTGGTTGGAATCCCCTGACTCCTATCATTTGGTTTCCCTGCCTTCCCGTCTCCCCGCGTCCCCCCTTCCCCGCGTCCCCCCTTCCCCGCGTCCTCTTCAAGCTCCTTATTGTTACCCTAAAAAAAGTTTAATTTTCGCGCTCCAAGTTTCCCCAATGGTAGAACAGCTATTACCTCGCTATTCTGTTTCCTGGATTAACAAGATTGCTGAAATTCCTCAGACAGCGTGGGACGCCCTCGCCATGCCCCTCAAAACTCCATTTTTAGAATGGGAGTGGTTGAATAATCTAGAAACTTCTGGCAGTGCGACGGCGAAGGCAGGTTGGCTACCCAATCATCTTACCGTGTGGCGCGAGCGCCAACTAATCGCCGCCGCACCGCTTTACGTCAAAGGTCACAGTTACGGCGAATTTGTCTTCGACCACCAATGGGCAGATCTAGCTTATCGCTTGGGGGTGCAATATTACCCGAAACTGTTGGGGATGGCGCCGTTTACCCCAGCGGAAGGTTATCGCTTTTTAATCGCCCCAGGTGAAGATGAAGATGAACTCACCGAATTAATGGTAGGGGCAATCGACCATTTTTGCGATCGCCACCAGATTTCTGGTTGTAATTTCCTCTACGTTGACCCCGAATGGCGTCCTATAATGGAACGCCATGGCTTCACCAGTTGGATGCACCACAGCTACGTTTGGCAAAATTCTGGCTTTAACACATTTGATGATTATTTGCAAGTTTTTAATGCCAACCAGCGCCGCAATATCAAGCGGGAACGCAAAGCAGTAGAAACAGCAGGCTTGCGATTAGTAACCCTCACAGGCGATGAAATTCCCAAGTCGCTATTTCCCACCATGTACAAATTTTACAGCGACCATTGCGACAAGTTTGGCTGGTGGGGCAGCAAGTATCTGACAAAGAAGTTTTTTGAGCAACTGCATCACCATTATCGTCATCGGGTGTTATTTGTCGCCGCTTATAACGAAAACGATTCCCACCATCCAACGGGGATGTCTTTTTGCATCACTAAAGGCGATCGCCTTTACGGTCGCTACTGGGGTTCTACCCACGAGATCGACTGCTTGCACTTTAATGCTTGTTACTATATGCCGATTGAGTGGGCGATCGCAAACGGTATCCAAATTTTCGATCCAGGTGCGGGAGGTCAGCATAAAAAACGTCGCGGTTTCCCCGCTACACCCAATCACAGCTTACACCGCTTTTACAACCCTCGTCTGTCTCAAATTCTCCGGTCTTATATTAGCGAAGTCAACGAAATTGAACGGCAAGAAATCGACGCCATTAATCAGGATATTCCCTTTAGCCGTCGCGAAGTTAAACTCAACCCGGATGGGGAAGTAACCTTCTCCGATGCAGATTCCTGAATGCAACCGTTGTATTCTATTCTCTGTGTCACAATTGAGGAACAGACAATTACTCCTACTAACGAACAAGCTCTAGCTTGTCTGCGCGTTTGCCAGATGCTGTCCAACTATTACCGGGACATTCAAATTTTCCGTTTTGATGACCAAACTGGAGTTGTATTCATTTTTGCAGGTGAAGAACTGCAAATTATTGTCCCCCCTAATGGAGCCTGGAGGTTTTTAGATGGCACCCAACTTTGAAGAAATGACCAACAAACAACTGATCGCCTATGCACTGGCACATCGGGATGAGATGGAACCTTTGCGCGTATTATACAATCGTCGCACTCCCGATTCAGAGGCGACTTGGTATGGCCCAATGACGACTCCTGAAGGCGAACCAATCGCAGAAAATATCCGCATCGCAGAGGAAGCTATTCGCCAACGCATTGAACTATCCGACCAAAAAAAAGCGAAAAAAACCGCACAAATTAATCAAATTGCTGAAATTGATAATCAACTATCCCATCGTCATCTTGACCTCGATCCGGGTGGATATTTTATTATCTACCTGGAGCGAGATGCTGGACTAATTTGTGCCAAGCACTTCACCAATGTTATTAACGAACAGGGTTTAGCCGTAGATCCAGAAACCGGAAAAGTGATTCCCGCAAAGGGTAAAGTGCAACGCACCCACGAAACCCTATATACTGGCAGAACCGCGAAGGAACTTTGCGTGAAAATTTTTGAAGAAACCCAGCCATGTCCGGTGACAATGTTAGACCATGCCGCTTATTTGGGGCGAGAATTTATGCGCGCTGAAATGGCACTGATTAATGGGGAAGAGTACGTTCAAGACTAATAATGTAAGTTGCTAGCTATAAACCTATCTGTTGCTTAAATGGCTAATGGCTAATTGCTAATTGTAAAATTTTGACTGCTCCCATTAGCTATTAGCGATTAGCAGCCATAACTAGATAACTAGCAACTTGGGTTAATAGCAAAAACCCGATTTCCCTCAAAGAAACCGGGTTTGGCAATTGGGATTATGACCCCATTGCTTGATACCAAAAATAAGTTGCCATCGGGATGACGGTAGCGGCAATTAACAAGCCAACGACCCAGATTGTAGCGTTGCCTTGGTCGGTTTCTTCGGCCTTTTTAAAAGTGCCTTCGACTTGAATGTTATCGGCAATTTGGGGTGCGCCCGGATCTGGTTGTCCGGATAAGACGGCGACTAAGCGATCGCTTGCATCAGAAAATGCTTGGTTGTATTTCGCTTCCCCATTCCGCAAAGGCACTAAAACGGTTTCCGACGCCACGCTATCGGCAATTTCATCAGAAAGGATAGATTTGACTTTATCCCCCGTCCGAATCGCAGTGTTATTGGTTAAAGTATCCATCACCAATAATGTTTGATTCCCTTGGTCATCAGGGGTAGGAAACCACTTTTCAAATAACCCATCGGTGAAGCTGTCGATGGTTTCCCCGTAGTCGAGGCGGCGAATGGTGACAAATCTGACTTCGTTACCCGTAGTCTTGGCTAAATTATTCAGTGCGTTGCTAATTTTACCTTCAGTGGCGCGGCTGAGGACTTCCGCTTCGTCGAGTACCCGCGTGGGATCACCAGCTGCTAAACTCGGCATCTGATAAACTCCAGTAGCGCTTGCGGGTGCAGCTACCAGTGCGGTAAACAGCAAGAGCGACGCGACTGATAAAATTAGCCGCGTGTAGTATTTTTTCTGTCGGTTAATCGTGTGAAAGAGCTGTTGCATGGAATGAAACCTATGAATCCTTTCCAAAAAATACTACAAATATGGGTAATGGGTAATGGGTAATGGGTAATTGCTCATTGCTCATTGCTCATTGCTCATTGCTCATTGCTCATTGCTCATTATTGTATCGGCGCGCCATTAGCGATTAGCCATTAGCCATTAGCCAAGATGCTTCGGTTGTTGCGCCTAAGTGCAGTTTAATAAACTCGATGACAAAGGGAAGTCCTTCCTGGGTTTTTAAATTGGTAAAGACAAATGGTTTATCGCCGCGCATTTTTTTGGCATCCCGTTCCATAATGCCCAAATCCGCACCTACCAAGGGAGCGAGGTCAATTTTGTTAATTACCAGTAAATCCGATTTGGTGATGCCGGGGCCGCCCTTACGGGGAATTTTATCACCAGCCGCCACATCAATGACGTAAATCGTCAGATCCACCAATTCTGGACTAAAGGTAGAAGCGAGGTTATCGCCGCCGCTTTCGACGAAAATTAGGTCGAGGTTGTTAAAGCGATTTTCCATCTGTTCGATGGCGACTAGATTCATCGACGCATCTTCCCGAATTGCCGTGTGGGGACACCCGCCAGTTTCCACGCCGACGATGCGCGAACTCTCCAACGCCTGACTCCTGACCAAAAACTGAGCATCCTCCTGGGTATAAATATCGTTGGTCACCACCGCAATGCTGTATTGCTGGCGCATCCCCTTGCACAATGCATCGACCAACGCCGTTTTTCCCGACCCCACCGGGCCTGCAATTCCCACGCGAAACCCAGTCATAGATGGTTTCTCCCGATCCAGTTATTTGAATTAAAGCATCTAACAGCTATTCTCCGTAAATTTACTGGAAATTTTAATTGGTTGCGCTCGCTTGCTTCGTCAGGACTTACGCAAACACCAAAGTTTCTTTCGCAGCCAGAAACTTTGGTGATAGTATCTTCCTGCGTAATTCCTGTTCATTTTACACCAACTTTACCAAAACTTTGTCGAGTTGCAACTGCTGCACCAAACCCACTTTTTTATTCATAAATTATTTTTAAAATTTAAGTATATTCAGTATATTTAAGCCCATTTCTTTATGCAATCTTTAAACAAGGTTTGGAGAAATATTAATCTAATTATTTAGATAAAGATTCAGTAAAATTCCGTTTTTATGGTAGACGCCAACTAGATAATTGGATAAGCTAGCATTTAGGTGTAAAAAGCTACATCTGGTTAGCCAAATTAAATCAGGAGGCATTAATTACCATGAAGGAGATAGAAGAGAATCGATTATGGCTTCAATTAGCAATTAGCAATTAGCAATTAGCCAAATAAATCAACTGCGAAATAACCGGGTATATTGGGTTTCGTGAGCCATACTTGCTAGTGCTAATCCCCAACTGCAACTGCTCAAGTCATCATCTGACAAAGCTAAAATTTTTTCCGTCGATTCAACGATGCTGATATGTAAATTTAGCAGCAACTGTTGAGCGGCAGTTTGCCCCAAGGGAATCAGTTTAACCCCAGCACCGATTAAATTGGTAGCCCAACTGTGTAAGTATCCGAGTAAGGCGGTTTTATCAGTTATTTGCCAGTGGGCGGCAACAATGGCGAAAGCGATCGCATAATTACAATGACTCCCGCAAGCGTTCACCATCGGCATTAGCTGCGGTTCCAACTGTTGCAGCAAGCGCGTTAAAGCGCGTCCCATTTGCCAGCTTTGCTGGCGTAATTCTTCAGTTTCCCTCGCCGCTGACGCCCAAGCATTCCAATAACTCAACCTCTCTAAATTGCCCAGTTTAGCAGCTTGATAAGCTCGCAACATCACCGCCGCTTCTAACCGAATTGCACCGCAGGTTAGTTCCCGTTCTAACCAATGTTTCAAACTTGGTTCATCTTTAATAGTTTCCCAAGAAACTAGCTGTTCCAAACCTTCGGAATAGCTGTAAGCGCCCACAGGAAGGGCTGAATTAGTCAATTGTAACAAATTTAGCAGTACGAGGTCATCGATTATGGTTAACATGGTCAAGAAAAAACGAGAAGTAGACGCACCAGAAAGTCCTTTGAAGGTGTTAAGAAGAAAAGTACAATTAACCCAAGAGCAACTAGCAAAGTTACTGGGAGTTTCTACCAGAGCCGTTCAAGCTTGGGAGGGTGGCGAGTATCAACCTAGTTTGACCATTCCTCAAATTAAAGCCCTCTGTCGAGCTTTAAATTGCAGTCTGGAAGATTTGCCAGACGAGTTCGGCACCCCGAAGCGATCCCCGGAAGAAGAAACCTAATCCAAAATCCCAGATGCCGCTAATGCTGGTGTCCATAAGCACCTACCTCCGGCTGAAAAGGCACTACTTCTTCTTTTACCTCCAGATCCATTTGTTCGAGCATAGTCTTCAACACCGGATCTGGAGACAGTCGTAAGTAAGTTGTAGTAATTTCTAGCGCTACGTGGCGATTACCCAAATGATAAGCTGCTTTTAGCAGCGCTAGGGGTGTTTTAGCCGTTACCGTCAGGACGGGTTCTGGTTTAGCCTGGACGCAAACAACAATATCACCGCTGTCCGAGAGTAACAGATCGCGATCGCGCAGCACCGTTCCTCTCGGTAAGCGCAGATACATTGCTTGTCCGTCAGGAGCAAGGTAGCGATGGCGACTGCGAGTGCGTTCCTCTGCGGTCAGCGATAGGGTAAAGCTAACTGCTGCATCCGGATTTGCTGGTAAGCGTTGCGTCAAACTCAACATGAGATAGCTCTGGTCGATTCTGTGCGGTATTTACGTATATTTACGTATTTTCTCATGGGTCTTCGGGTTCGATGACCCACCGCTTTTTTTGCCTCTAGGATTGATAAATCAACCCTCTCAATTAATATTGTTAAATCTAATAGACTGGTTCAGATTGTTTCATCTCAGCACACGCAACAAATTTGTTGTTTTTGTATCCAGCTTTACTTGACACGCCTTTGACATTGTTGCTAGAAAAGTAATCATTCTTAACAACTAGCAATTATGAAACTAAATCTACGCCTTTCAGCAATCCTTTCTACGGCTGCTGTTAGCAGCATTTTGTTAGCTTCAGTTGCTCCCGCCGAAGCTTATTCTTGTATGTTCGGCAAGAATAAGGGCGCTAATGCAGCCACAGATGGCAATTCGCCCAGCCTAACTGCCAACCAAGTCGATTTTCCCAAAAAGATGGCGATCGCAGGCGTTGGCATCACCGCAGTTGCAGGCGCTGTGGCAGCAGGTGTGGTTTACAAGGCACGTCTGGCAAAAGCCGCTGTAGTTGATGCTGTAGTTGATGCTACCGCACATCCAGAAGTTACCTCTGATGCCACGGTTGAAGAAGTGCTGTACGCCCCAAAGGCGGAAGAAAAAGCTTCTGCTTCTACGCCTGACAAAGATTTGACATTGGTCGGCTAGTTAATAGAAAGATTTGAAAATAACCCTCTGGCAACTTTGCTCTTGGGTTATTTTTATGGGACTAGCTAAAGATAGATGTATAATGATAGGCGATCGCATAAAACCTGGAACGCCATCTTGCTGGAAATTAAAACCGATAATTCAGAAATCGAATTGACGCAGATACTCAAACAAATCTGCGAATCTGCTGGTTGGAAATACGGCGAAATGTGGGTGCCAAAAAACGATCTGCTGCAATGCCATCAAGCTTACTACATTGCTGATGAGAAATATGCAGAGTTCCGCAAAGAATCAGAAACTTTTACCTTTGGCGCAGGTGCTGGGTTACCGGGGCGCGTGTGGTTAACGCAACAAAGCGAATGGATTGAAAACGTATCGTTAGAACCATCGATATACTACAGATCCCATCTGGCTAAAAAAGTTGGGTTAAAGGCAGCTTTGGGCGTGCCGATTGTAGAATCGGGTTCGGTTGTTGCTGTAGTGATATTTTATAACGATATTGCCGAACATCTCAGCGAAAACCCGATTGTTGAGTGGAGCGATCGCATTAAATCTTTGATTATTCAATAGCACTACAACAAAGTATCAGGGGTCATCAATTGAACAGAAGCCTAGCTAAGAAATATCGTCTAATTGACCTATTCTCAGGAGCAGGCGGTTTTACTCTTGGATTCACCGACTCACGATATGGGGGTGGATTTCAAAGTATCCTTGCCCTAGATAACGATAAGGCTGCTCTAGAAAGTTATGCCGCTAATTTTGGCAGACATGGGATATTAGCCAATATCGAAGACTGGCTAGGGACAAAACCAAAAATTCCCCTGTCCGATGTTGTTATCGGCGGTTTGCCTTGTCAAGGCTTTAGCCTGCTTAATAAAAAGCGACAAGGCGACTCCCGTCGCTCACTTTGGCAACCATTTATGCAGGTTGTGGAATCAACGCAAGCCTCTATTTTTGTCATCGAAAATGTCTCGGAATTTTTGCGTTCAAAAGAGTGTAATGAAAGCAAAGAATTAGCCGAACGAATTGGTTTTAAAACTGCTTGTGCGATTTTAAATTCGGCGGATTATGGAGTTCCACAAATACGCCGACGCGGTTTCATTATTGGGTGGAAGCAAAAGGCAAGTTTATCTCCTTGTTTTCCCCCATTACCTACTCATTCTAATTTACCGCTTTTGAGCAATCTTCCTAATTGGCTGACAGTTCGCGATGCAATCGGCGATTTACCTGAACCTGAAGGAACAGAAATTCGCAAAATTCCACCACCGCTTGATTTACACTTTGGACGAAATCCTACTGCAATAAGTTTGGCGCGTTATCAAGCTGTTCCCCCAGGAGGTAATCGCTTTGACTTGCAAAAGAATGCGCCAGAATTAACTCCCGATTGTTGGATTAAAAAAACTTCTGGAGGAACGGATTTATTTGGTCGATTATGGTGGGATAAACCATCAGTAACAATTAGAACGGAATTTTTTAAACCGGAAAAAGGACGCTATCTTCATCCAGAAAAACACCGCCCAATCACTCATAGAGAAGCCGCAAGACTCATGGGATTTCCGGATGATTTCCGTTTTATTGGCAGTAAATCAGAAATTGCAAAGCAGATTGGCAATGCCGTTCCTCCACCCCTAGCAGGAGCGATCGCTAGAACTATCCGGGTCATGTTAGATTCATTTGAGAAAGAAAGGGATGAGTGCTTACTTTTCCGAAGCTAGAAAAAACTTTCATGCCGCTGTACTGGTGGGAGTAATACGTTTTAATAATCAAAGCGTGCCTAACTTTGCCGATGCATCCAGTAGAGCCAGTTCTAATATTGCCAGACGTATTGTTGAAAAGTTGCAAGGAGAAGTAAGTATTGGTCGGATTGCTGGACAAACTTCTGGAAAAGTTTTTGAAGATTTAGTTTTGGAGTTTATACAGGATTGTTTCGGAAGACTCGGTCATCTCAGACCTGGAACATGGGGAATTAGAAAAGTAAGCAGTCGAGATAGATTATCCATAGCTCAATTTGAGCAGTATACTCACTTGGTTATACTTGATGAGGCAGCTAGATCTAATCCAGCACTTGCCGCCGCTTTGGGCAGTGACTACACTATTACACCTGATATTGTGATGTTCCGCGTTCCAGAACCAGATGACCGAATTAATGCCATATCAGAACTGGTGGATGAGGAATCAGCAAATTATGCAATTATCAGACAAAAGAATAATGGTGCTTCTATTCTACATGCCAGCATTTCTTGCAAATGGACAATCCGCAGCGATCGCAGTCAAAACTGCCGAACAGAAGCACTCAATTTAATTAGAAACCGGAAAGGCAAATTACCTCACATTATTGTAGTAACTGCTGAACCTTTGCCCAGTCGAATTGCTTCTATTGCTCTTGGCACAGGTGATATAGACTGTGTTTACCATTTTGATCTTTATGAGTTAATGGCAGCTGTTAGGGAAGCAGATTTAGACGATGCTGGTGAAATGTTGCGAATTATGGTTGAAGGCAAGCGTTTGAGAGATATCAGCGATTTGCCTCTAGACCTCGCTGTATAACCTTATGGCATCCACTCGAAAACAATTCCCACCCGACTATCCTTATCTTCCCTAGCATTTTGCCGCTGAATATCTGTAGCAACTCGGACATTGCGAGTAACGGCATAACCAAAAGAAAGCGTTGTCAAACCAATTTCTTCATCGGTTCCTGGGGATACCCAACTCTGAGTTAAAGAAATATCTGCCGCACCGCCGCGAGATAATACCAACATTAACCTAGCACCGATATTCACCCCGCCCCTGGAATATTTTTCGGTTTCTAAATGCCGATAACCCAACACAGGGGCAACATTTATATAACCGCCTAAAGGCAGCAGATAATAACGCAAATCTCCCCCATACCCCGATCGTTCGCCGTTAAACGAAGTCTGGTATTCTCCACTCAGGGTTAACCCGGTTCGACCTAGAAAAAAATCTTCCACACCTAAATTTACACCACTAGCGCGATCGCTCGAAGGAAACTGGGAATAACCCAACCGCAATCTGGTACGAAAACTAGGGTCATTTCTAATATCCCGCAAAACATTCGGTACTTGCTGTCGCCACCGCTGCAAAACCGGACTGCTTTCAATAATTTCTGGACTTAAATCTAAGTCATCCGCAGCAGGGGTATGATTTTGTTGCGGCTGAGTTTGTTCGCCAGCAGCAGGCGTGGGAGTTGCTTGGGGTTGAGTTTGACACAGAGCAGGAGTTGTTACCAGTGTCAAGCTAATGCCAATCGGTACAAGCCAGTAATTGAATTTCATTGCCAGTTAGAATTTAAAATTTAAACCCACAGCGTGCTAGCAGCGAACCCTGATACGGTAGCAAATATAGCATCTGTTATAGCAAATCCGCCTGGAAAACCCCCTTTATCATCTTCCTCTTCCTCTTTCTCTTCCTTTTGGCGCTCTACCCTACGGGAAACCGCTACCCTTGTCTATGGCGTCTTGGCGGTTGATTAAAAAAAGGGAAATGCTGTCCGGATTTGGTATCACATCCCCGGCAAAATCCGTTGCAAAAAAAACGGTTCTGCTAAAAGCAGAACCGGGATAATCAAGGAGCAACATATGAAAAACTATTTGACTGTACCTTCGAGAGGCGTTACATCAATTGGCTTCATCAAGTACAGTCGCAGTAACTGCCAACCATTCGAGATGTAGTATGGCAGCTTTTGGAACAATTGCAGGAATTTTGGAGTGTTGGTGTTTGCGATCGCTGTCAACTTTTCGTTATTCTTGACGCAAACATCCAGTCGCTGATAAAACTCTGGTTTATTCACATCCAACATCACCGGGAACACGCGCCCAGCGGTTTCGTTGGTTTTCTCGATCACGTGAATATCATATTCCCGCGCATCCAAACCAATCGAGGCGTAGAAATCTTTGCGCTGAATATCGTTGAGATACATTGTCGCAAACACCGACAGCAGGAAGAAGCGACTCCACAGCTTCGCCTTCCAATCGTTCAGCGTGTGGGGTTGCGACTTCATGATGGCATCAAAGAAGTCCCCGTGGCGGTTTTCATCCTGACACCAGTTTTCAAAGAAGCGGAAAATTGGATAAATCCGATCTTCTGGATGGGCTTCCAAATGGCGATAAATTGTGATATAGCGCCAGTAACCAATTTTTTCTGAAAGGTAGGTGGCGTAGAAAATAAACTTGGGCTTGAAGAAGGTGTATTTTTTATTTTTGGTCAAAAATCCCAAGTCCAGCGACAGATTGAAATCTGACATCGCCTTGTTGAGGAAACCCGCGTGGCGTGCCTCATCCCGCGACATCAGGTTAAAGCATTCTGCCAAAACCGGGCTTTTATCTTTCAAGCGGCGTCCCAGTTCCTTGTAGAGCAAAAAGCCGGAAAATTCTGCCGTACAGGAACGTTCCAAGAACTCGATGAACAACTTGCGAGTTTCCCCGTCGATTTTATCCCAAGATTGTTCAAACTCAGCATCCCGGACGAAGTGGTTGCGATTGTAGTCGGTGCGGAACTCTTCTAAAATCGCCCTCAACTCGTCTTCGTTGGGCGAAATGTCCATTTTCGCCATTTCGTCGAAGTCGGTGGTGTAGAACCGAGGCGTCAGGATAGTGTCCTTAGCTGGGACTTTAATACCGGGCCTTAGCTCTTCAAAGCTGGGTTTCTTGAGGGAATCTACCATAGGTAATTGTTCTTTTATCTGTTTTTAAGTTTTTGCCTGTGTCCAGCGATTCAGGGGCTGGGTTTTAGTCTACCAAGGTCTAGGCTACTAATTGTTGCGAATTTTGTTAAGACTTGCAAAGGTTTTTGACAAGGCAGAAGGCAGGTAAATGATTTTTTATAGCACAGTCAATTATTTTTGTCAAGAAGCGCGCAACGCAAAGAAACCGGGTTTCTGTGAAAAATCGTGGCTTTGGAACTAGAGATCTAGGCAGAAACCCGGTTTCTAGGAAAGCCCTTGCGTAATTCCTGTATTTGTGAAGCTGGTGTGAAGAAGAGCTACTATGATTAAAATTGGATAACTTTAGCGTTAGCAACCGATGAACGATATTGGCACTAGCTATCTGTTCTGGCTGGGTTGGTTTTTCGGCTTAGGCGGACTGCATCGGCTTTATAACAAAAAGATTGGCACGGGGCTGCTGTGGTTTTGTACCTGGGGCTTATTTGGCGTTGGGCAATTTATCGATTTAGTTTTAGTTCCCAACATGGTGGACGAACACAACGCCCAAACTAGAGCCAAATTGGGTTTATCTCCCACGGGAGTTCCTTTAACTCAAGCCGCCGTTGCAGCGGCTGTTGTTCAAACTCCCCGCGAGCAATTGATGGTAAAACTCGTCAAAGCGGCGGCGGTTCGTGGTGGTAAAATTACGGTCACTCAAGCAGTAATGGATACCGGGGTTGGCTTTGCCGAGGTGGAAGCAACATTAAAAGAAATGGTGCAAAGCGGCTATATCGATGTTGGTAACGATCCAGTTTCTGGCGTTGTAATTTATGACTTTATAGAACTGTGAGGTTGGGGTGGGATCGCAGTTAAACACATCCGGCTAATAGCCCATCATCGCTAATGGCTAATAGCTAATAGCTAATGGCTAATGGTATAGCCAGAAAATATTCCCATGAGCAATTAGCAATTAGCAAATAGCAAATAGTAAGAATTGCAGCATTTTAGAAGTATCCGTTAGATATCAGCTTTCATTAATGTGGTTTTGGCAGCAATGAAACGAGTTAATCAGGTGACTACTGAGCAGATCGTTGAGCAGGATGGCTGTTTGCTTCACTACTGGCTGACTGGTTCAGAAGATAAACCTTTAATTATTTTTACGCACGGAGCCGGAGTAGATCACCATGAGTTTGACGCGCAAGTACCTTTCATTGCTCAAGAATATCGCGTGCTGACTTGGGACGTGCGTGGACATGGGCTATCGCAACTAAGAGGCAAAGAGTTTAAAATTCGCGATGCGATCAACGATCTACTCATAATGCTTGAGCGGTTGGGTTGCTCCCAGGCAACCTTTGTTGGACACTCAATGGGAGGCAACATTCATCAGGAGCTTGTGTTCTATTATCCAAACTCCATTAGGGCATTGGTCATGCTGGGTTGCACTTGTAACACACTCAAACTTTCACAACTAGAAATGTTGCAGACTCAAATTGCCATTCCACTGCTCAAGTTCTATCCGTGGAATTTACTGAAGCATCAGATGGTTCAGGTGAGCGCGATCAGTGCTGAGGCTCGAGCGTATTTGAATCGAGCATTCGAGCAAATATCAAAGCATAATTTTATCGCGGTGATGACTGAGTTAACGAAGGTCTTGCACTACGAACCTGGATATCACATTACGCAACCCCTGTTGTTAACGCATGGTGATAATGATATGACAGGTAACATTAAAAAGATTGCCTCAGTATGGGCAACACGCGAACCAAATTGCCGATATCAGGTGATTCCCAAGGCGGGGCACGCGGCAAATCTAGATAATTCAAAATTTTTCAACAGCTTACTGCTTGATTTTTTGCATGAGTATGTACAAGCAAGGTAACAGGGAAGTTACCCCCGTGGGGGTAACTTCCGCCTATAACTTGGGTATTGCTTATTGTTTCCATTGCGATCAAAAAACCCGGTTTCTTTAAGAAACCGGGTTTTTAAAGAAAGCCATGTGGCGTTTAATTATGCCTATTCGCTAATTTCTCACCAGCCACTTTTGACCATTTAACCGCTGGACAACCCCAAACAATAGCAAATCGAGGGTGATTTTCCGTTCGTCAATCAAGAAAGGTTCAATGGTACTCGGTTTTCCTTTATTTTCAGCATAGGAAAAACCACGTGGCCCTTGAAGATTGTCTTGGATGAAATAAACGCGAAATTCACGCCAACCGTCATTCCAGCGACCGATAATTTGCGAACATTCCGGCGCATCGGCATAGCCAATCACTGGAATTTTTTCCTTTGCCAGCGTCAGTTCTAAATCCTCCACGCCTTGCTTAGCCAGTTTTGCTGTCAAGGCTGGCATGAAGTCTTGTTGAATAAACTCGGCGAAGGGTTTATCTTCAACAGCTGGTGCTTTTTCCTTTTTGGCAGCAGCTGGTTTAGCTGCATCACCCGCAGGTTTGGCAGCTGGCTTTTTCGCAGTTTTCTCTTCCGCCGCATTCGGGCTTGTTTCTGGATTTAATGCTGTTGGATCGGGCGCGTTTGCAGAGGGAATATCCGTCGCCACCGGGGAGTCGGTGCTGGGGGCGCTTTCTTCTGCGACGCTGGGTGCTACTTCACCCGCTTCATTGGGATTGGTTGCTTCTGCCATAGCTCAATTCAACAGAATTTAGGATTATTTATTGACTGGACATGGGCAAATTCTAGCGTTTACTGGGGGACAGGGAGCGATCGCCGTGAGATTTCAGGTTTTATAGGACTTACGCAACTGGCATATTTTTTCTCTCCGGGTGCGTGACGTTGTGAGAATATTTCAACGTAGCAATGAGACTTGTAACGTCACGCACCAGCCAGCAATTGTGACACGCAGCTTTAGTCCTGTTTTATTGACGAGGGTACGAGCCATGACATTAGTCAACTACAATCAGATGAGCCTTGACGAACTACGTCGGTATGTGCTGACTCACCGAGAAGACATAAATGCTTTTCATATCTATGTCGATCGTTCAAAAGCAGCAGGGCGCATGATAACCATCAACCCGGACGATCCTGATTGGGAAAAAACCCTAGAACGGAAGATTCAGCAGGCAACCTCTGGTGAGACAGAGCCAAATTAGGCGTAATATCATGTCCTTAAGATTACCCATAATTAGCAGCCGGGACACGGCATTATTAACGTTATCTGTTTGTCCGAGATATCTATAATGCCGTGTCCCTACGCAATAACGGGGTAAGGTTTTTTTATTATGGGCAATTCAACGGACATCATATCACTATTCGCTCGGCAGGAATACCTTTATGCAGAAGACGGTCAAAAGCTTTTGGTGGTGATGCCAAGGCTTTTAACCGTCCGTTGTACGAAGCCGGGACACGGCATTATTAACGTTATCTGTTTGTCCGAGATATCTATAATGCCGTGCCCCTACGCAACAACGGGGTGAGGTTTTTTGATTATGGGCAATTCAACGGACATCATATCACTATTCGCTCGGCAGGAATACCTTTATGCAGAAGACGGTCAAAAGCTTTTGGTGGTGATGCAAAGGCTTTTAACCGTCCGTTGTACGAAGTGCGATCTAAAATTCAAAATCGATTAAATCTTCAACCACCTGCAACAGCTGGAACAATACTAACTTCATCGCCATCTTTAAGCGGTGTCTCGGTTCCTTCTAAGAAGCGGATGTCTTCGCTGTTGACGTAGAAGTTCAAAAATCTTCTCGGTTTTCCTTCTTCGTCGCACAGACGGGATTTAATGCCGGGACAGCTTTGTTCTAAAGAATCTAGCAGTTCAGCAACGTTGTTGGCGCTACATTCTAAGGTTGCTTGGTCGTTGGTAAATTTTTGCAGTGGGGTGGGGACTAAAACTTTTACGGTCATAGGTAATTGGTAATTGGTAATTGGTAATTGGTAATTGGTGATGGGTCATTGGGGATTGTTTTGCCTATGACCCATTACCGATTAGCACTTACACAAGCACTTGTTGCCATTCGAGGCGTTCGAGGGTTTGAGCGCGTTCCAAAGCTCGCTCGAAACTATCTAGCTTCGGTTCGATGGTCAGGGGTTCGCCGATGTAACCTTGTACGGCTTCCTGTGTCTTCAAACCGTTGCCGGTGATGTATACCACTGTAGTTTCTTCTGGGTCAATTTTCCCAGCTTCTACTAATTTCTTTAATACGGCGATGGTCGTGCCGCCTGCGGTTTCGGTAAAAATACCTTCGGTTTCGGCTAGCAGTTTGATGCCTTCGACTATTTCGGCGTCGGTGACGGATTCGATGTTACCGTTGGTTTTCTTAGCGATGTCTACGGCATAAACTCCATCTGCTGGATTACCGATGGCGATAGATTTGGCAATGGTGCTGGGTTTGACTGGCTTGATGAAGTCGCGGTTTTCCCGGAACGCTGAGGCGATGGGGGAGCATCCTTCTGCTTGCGCGCCGCTGAAGCGGACTGGTTTTTCATCGACTAAGCCGACTTTGACGAATTCTTGGAAGCCTTTGTAAATCTTGGTGAATAAGGAACCCGATGCCAGGGGGGCGACGATGTGGTCGGGGAGTTTCCATCCGAGTTGTTCGATGACTTCGTAACCCAGGGTTTTGGAACCTTCGGAGTAGTAGGGGCGCAAGTTGATATTGACAAATCCCCATCCATATGTATTGGCAACTTCCGAGCAGAGGCGGTTGACTTGGTCGTAGTTGCCTTGAACTGCCATGACGGTGGGGCCGTAGATTAACGTACCCAAAACTTTACCGGCTTCTAGGTCGGAGGGGATGAAGACGCAGCATTCGAGTCCGGCGTGGGCGGCGATCGCAGCTGTAGAATTAGCCAAATTCCCCGTGCTGGCGCAAGATACCGTGGTGAATCCCAACTCGCGGGCGCGGGACAGTGCGACTGATACCACCCTATCTTTGAAGCTGAGGGTGGGCATGTTGACGGCGTCGTTTTTGATGTAGAGATTTTTCAGTCCCAGGCGGCGGGCGAGGCGGTGAGAACGAACCAGCGGCGTCATCCCGGTTCCCACGTCAATGACGTTGTCGGTGGCGACGGGCAAAAATTGCCGATAGCGCCAAATCGAATTCGGCCCAGATTGAATGCTTTCGCGAGTCACTTGGCGACGGATGGCGTCGTAGTCGTATGCGACTTCCAACGGCCCAAAGCATAACTCGCACACGTGCAGCGCTTTGGCTTCGTACTCTGCGCCGCACTCTTTACACTTCAGGTGTTTAAAGTTAGAGGTTTTAGCCTGGGTTGGGGTGGTAGTCGCAACAGTCATGGGTTTAATCTCTACTTTCTGGGCATTCCGTCAACATGTGTTTGATACTATCACGGGGTAAAAATACTCGTCAAACATATCCGACTTTTTTTGTCGGGTATGGGGTAAGCTGAGTCAGCAGTAGGATTGAGAGCGATCGCTACGCCAAAATCAGCTATTATTAATAATTAAAAATTAATTTGAATATTAATTAAATTTATATTGACAAAAGTTACTTTGCTATTACCAGCAGGTGAGCGGGTGTGCAGGTGAGAATATAAATTCAAATTCTCCCCTGCTCCCCTGCCCCCCTGCCCACCTGCTAGATTCAACCGCCGCTGACGGGTGGAATGAGTACAACTTCGTCGCCATCTTGCATAACGGTATCGGGTGCGACGAATTGGAGATTGATGCCAAAGCGGGTGATATCGCGCCATTGTGCGAGAGAGGGGTGTTCGGTGATGAAGCGATCGCGCACTGCAAAGACGGGTGTATCTTGAGGAAATTCCAGGACTAATTCAGGGACTTTGTAAGCTTCCTGGTAGACAGCAAACAGTTTGACGGTGACGGTGATAGAAGAGTTGGACATAGGAACGGATAAACAAATGCTGCCCTTAAAGTAGCGCGAACTTAATAGACCTCTGCAAAAAAGAATCTCTTTGACAGGCATCGACGCCTATACCACAAGAAATATGGTCGAAGTCTAATCAAAGTAAAACCCCGGCTTGCCAGCCGGGGTTTAAGCTAGGTGCATTTTGAAAATGGTAGATGCAGATGCTTGTCCGAACTTTGAGGACTCTTAACAATTAGTTTCTAAATTGCCACTCTGCAACCAGGTGTTCGCGCCCCTCATTATCTATTTTTTTGACCCAAACCATATAAAGCTTAGCTTCAGAGGTGAATTGAATTTTTGTTAAATAAGTTTCACAAGTGGTGGCAGATGAAACAGCTATATTTTCTAATACTTGCATGTTTTTTAGCTCCCCTGATTGATTGATAAATCAGATATACTTAACTACAGTCTGGATCTG
Source organism: Microseira sp. BLCC-F43 (assembly GCF_041929235.1). Classification (NCBI taxonomy): domain Bacteria; kingdom Bacillati; phylum Cyanobacteriota; class Cyanophyceae; order Aerosakkonematales; family Aerosakkonemataceae; genus Microseira; species Microseira sp. BLCC-F43. The sequence goes on along the minus strand of NZ_JBHFNP010000224.1, from coordinate 22,857 downwards.
ATAAATAATTTGTCTTGTGATTTGAATCAGTCTTAGTGGTGATTTTTCATCGGTTTTCCAGCGAGCTTGCTCACACCCAAATTGAGTATATTGATTAAATTCAATGGTTTTGTTGCAAGTGGAAGCTTGATATTTGTGATTGATATTTTAAGTATTTTTACGGTGATTATGGGTGTAGGGAAAATCAGCAAGTTGTTTGACTAAGGCGAAGATGTTCAGATACCGTAGAACTACTCAATCGCTCCTGGGGGCAGGGAGGCATCAGTAAGTTGTGTGACTCACTCGAAGATGTTCAGATGCCGTGCAGGGGTACTTCAAATTTTGTAATAATCTATTAGTCATTAGTTATTATTACTGACCGATAGCTAATGACCGACCACGTTGTAGAGTGAACGATAAACATGCAGACTCAAGACAGGACTACGACTGAGACTAAGGTAAAGCGTGCGATCGCAGCATCTCAAAACTACCTGCTCTCGATTCAAAATCCAGAGGGTTACTGGTGGGCAGAATTAGAATCGAACGTATCCATTACCGCAGAAGTCGTTCTCCTGCACAAAATTTGGGGAACAGACAAAACGCGATCCTTGCACAAAGTCGAAACCTATCTCCGCAGAGAACAGCGAGAACATGGCGGATGGGAATTATACTACGGCGATGGGGGAGAAATCAGCGCATCGGTAGAAGCGTATATGGCGCTGAAGTTGCTGGGTGTATCAGAAAATGACCCCGCGATGGTGAAGGCGCGTAAGTTTATCTTAGAGCGGGGCGGTATTAGCAAAACGCGCATTTTTACTAAACTCCACCTGGCATTAATTGGGTGTTACAACTGGCGCGGGGTTCCTTCGATTCCGCCTTCAATTATGTTGCTACCGGAATCTTTCCCGATTTACGAAATGTCGAGTTGGGCGCGCAGTAGTACGGTTCCTTTATTAATTGTATTTGACCGCAAGCCGATTTTTAAAATAGATCCGGCGATTAATTTGGACGAACTTTATGCAGAAGGGATTGAAAACGCCAAGTTTGAATTACCCCGCAACAATGATTGGACGGATATCTTTATTTACCTAGACAATGCCTTTAAATTAGCGGAAAACTTAAATTTAGTTCCCTTCCGCGAAGAAGGAATTAAAGCCGCCGAAAAATGGGTATTGGAACGCCAAGAAGTAACCGGCGACTGGGGTGGAATTATTCCCGCGATGTTAAATTCCCTGTTAGCATTGCGCTGCTTAAATTACGATCCGGCAGATCCGTTTGTGGAACGAGGGTTAAAAGCGGTAGATGGATTTGCGATTGAAACCGAAGATACTTATCGCATGAATTGTTGTATTTCCCCCGTTTGGGATACGGCGTTAGTCATGCGCGGATTAGTTGATTCTGGACTCGCCTCGGATCATCCTGCTGTAGTGAAAGGTGGAGAATGGTTAATCGAGAAACAAATTCTTTCCTATGGCGATTGGGCGGTTAAAAATAAAGTTGGAAAACCGGGCGCATGGGCGTTTGAATTTGAAAATCGCTTCTATCCCGATGTGGATGATACCGCAGTTGTCATGATGGCGTTGCAAGGGGTGAAATTGCCGAATGAAAATTTGAAGAAACAGGCAATTATCCGCGCCTTAAATTGGGTTGCTTCGATGCAATGCGTTGATGGAGGTTGGGCAGCTTTTGACCTCAATAATAATGCAGATTGGCTGAATGCCGTGCCTTATGGCGATTTAAAAGCGATGATCGATCCCAACACCGCAGATGTGACGGCGCGGGTTTTAGAAATGTTGGGGCGTTGCGATTTATCGATCGATAATTACAACTTTAATCGCGCCTTAGCTTATCTCGCCAAAGAACAAGAACCAGAAGGTTGCTGGTTTGGACGTTGGGGAGTTAACTATATTTATGGCACCAGCGGTGTACTCGCTGCACTTGCTTTAGTTGCGCCGAAATCTCATCGGCAAAATATCGAACGCGGTGCAGCGTGGTTAGGTAACTGCCAAAACAAAGATGGGGGATGGGGCGAAACTTGCCGCAGTTATAATGACCCCAGTTTGAAAGGAAAAGGAGAGAGTACCGCCTCTCAAACTGCGTGGGCATTAATTGGTTTATTAGCAGCAGGCGAAGCAACTGGAAACTATGCCAAAGAAATGATTGAACGGGGAGTTAATTATTTAGTTGAAACTCAACGCGCCGATGGTACTTGGGATGAAGATTACTTTACAGGTACGGGTTTCCCCTGCCACTTTTATCTGAAGTATCATCTGTATTTTCAACATTTCCCGCTAACAGCTTTAGGGCGCTATCGTTCTCTGTTAGGCAGCTAAAACCCTGTAGGGTGCGTTAGCGACAGCGTAACGCACCTTATTTCCCAGCAAGTACAATAAAAGAGAAGTCGCTGCCTACCTTGATTCTATGCAAGCCAAGCTGAGTGTAAAAGAATTGTTACTTAAGGAACGGGTCTTTCGGGGTCGAGGTGTAAAAAGTAACATAAGCTACGAAATATCCAGGCCAAGTCATTAAACTGAAGATAATTAACCAGCTCGCATCCTCGCTATAAGTATTAGCCCTTTCCCTAAAACAAGCTAGTTAATTATCTTGAAAAAATCGACTGATGCAGTTAAGTCTGTTGATTGGGCTAACTTAGTGATGGACTTTCATTTAGATGCGCTGTTAAATTTACCGAATGTGACAGGTTTTATTTGTTATCAAGAGCAAAAGTTCATTATTCTAAAACTCCAGTTTTTAAATGAAGGGACGGTTTGCCCACATTGCCAAACCTATACGGATGATATCAATCAAACGCGCACAATTTTTTTTGGTGCGGGATTTAGCTATCTGTGGGCAAGAAGTTTATCTACAAGTTCTCCGGCGACAATTTTATTGTCATCACTGTTGAAGATATTATACAGAACGTTTAGAGTGGATGGAGATGGGGCGAAAGTACACCCAAAGATATGAATTATATATTTATGAACAAGTTAAACAGCTAGCCACCGAACAAGTCAGTAGAAATGAAGGCATTAGTGCCGAAGAAGTCCAAGGAATTTTTCATCGGATTAGCCGCCGAAAAAAAAAGATTGGGGCGATCCTGAACGTCTAAGTCTGGATGAGTTTAGCAGGCTTAAAGGTCAAAGAAAATTTGTTACAGTAGTCAGCAATATTGACCGAGGAGCCTTAATTGAGGCGATTGACAGCCATCAAAGTGAAGAAATAATTAAAGTGTTAGAAAATATGAAAGTTAACCCATTTTTAAGAAAACTTTTTCCTTCATCTTTTAGGGACTGGAACTTTTGGTTGAAAACGGCTCTGGTTGCGATCGCCTACTATGCGACTGCTAAGTTAGCCCTTGCCTTTATTACCCTACCTGGTGATGTTGTCCCTCTATGGCCACCTGCGGGAACTTCACTGGCAGCTACTTTGATATGGGGCTATCCCATGTGGATAGGAGTGTTTGTTGGCTGCTACTTGGGTCAGTTATCGTCCTATGGATTTGTCACTACGTTATGGGTTACCGTATCAGAGACATTTATCAGCATCTTTGCGGCTTATCTGGTACGACGGTTGATCGGCAATCGCTACATCCTAAATCAGGTAAAAGATGTTGTAATTTTTATGATTGTGGGAGCATTTATCGGTTGTCTGCCTTCAGGAATCATGTCTCCCACTATCCTCTGTTTTTATGGCAAAATACCCTGGTCGCTCTACCCCACAGTTGTCTTAACCTGGACACTTTCCGAGCAGTTTGCCGTTCTAATCTTCACTCCTTTATTCCTAGCCTGGAGTCAGAACAGCAGGCAGGCAGTCCAACGGTTTAAAAAACGGTGGATGGAAGCAGCCGTTTTATTCTTCTTGGTCATTGCTGTCAGCCGCATTGCTTTTGGCAGCACCTATCCAATCGAATTCATGCTCATTCCCCTAATCGTTTGGGCAGCCTTTCGCTTCCATCAACCCGGCTCTACCTTACTAACCGTTATCGTTTGCTCAATTGCCGTAGTCGGAACAGCAAAAGGCTTTGGCTACTTTGTTCGCAATTCCCAAAATGAATCCTTGCTACTGCTGGATTCCTTTGTTGGTGTTATTGCTCTTACAACTCTCTTGTTAGGTGCAGTACTCAGCGAAAATGACAAAGCCAAAGCCGATTTACGCCATGCCAATGCTACCTTGGAAAGCAAAGTCAAAGAACGCACCTCCGAACTCGCCACCGCTAACGAAGAAATTATCGCCCTCAACCAGAAGCTGAAGCAGGAAAACCTGCGAATGGGAGCAGAACTTGATGTTGCACGTCAAATTCAGCAGATGCTCCTGCCTAAACCTGAAGAACTCGAAAATATTCAAGGTTTAGATATTGCTGGTTATATGGCTCCTGCCGATGAAGTAGGAGGTGATTATTATGACGTACTCGAGACAGAAGGTATTGTCACTTTAGGGATTGGTGACGTAACGGGACACGGATTAGAAAGTGGTCTGCTGATGCTGATGACTCAAACCGCTGTGCGAACGCTCAAGGAAGTACAAGAATACGACCCGGTGAAATTTTTAGATACCTTAAACCGCACGATTTATAAAAACGTGCAACGGATGAATTCCGAGAAAAACCTGACCCTCGCTATTCTCAACTATGCTTCTGGTCTGCTCAGTATCAGTGGTTTCCATGAAGAAACTTTAGTGGTGAGAAAGTCCGGTGCTGTGGAACGGGTGGAGACAATCGAGTTAGGAATGTTCATTGGTTTAGATGAGGATATTACAGATTTAATTAGCCATACAACGGTGGAGTTACAGCCCGGAGATGGGGTAGTTCTGTATACGGATGGCATTCCGGAAGCCATAGATATCCATAAAAACTTCTACGGACTGGAAAGGCTGTGTGACGTAATTAGCTCTCATTGGCATTTGGATGTCGAACAAATCAAGCAAGCCGTAATTGAAGACCTGCGGCGATTTATTGGAGAACAAAAGGTGTTTGATGATATTACCCTATTGGTGATCAAACACAAGGATGATTTAAGTGTTAGTCCTTAGGAGCAATTGCTTGTCTCGGCTTAACGATGACCTACTTGCTCGGATTGTCTCTCATATCATGTCCGGTGGCATCGGTAGTGTATGATCGGGTGGTGAAAAATACTGTGCGATCGCAACCGATATGTCTGGGCAATTAAAGATAGCTCCTCAAAAGAAGTGTGGAGCAACTAGAAATCAACTACCGTCGAGCATCTAACCCCATGTTATCGTTCTCTGTTGGGCAGTTAAAATTGTGTAGGGTGCGTTACGCTGTCGCTAACGCACCTTTCTTTTTTGCGCTTTAGTTCCTCAGAAAGTACAATAAAAGAGAAGTCGCTGCCTACCTTTGCTCTATGCAAGCCAAGCTGAGTGTAAAAGAATTGTTACTTAAGGAACTTGAGCAAACCCCAGAATTTATGCTGCCAGAAGTTCTAGATTTTCTACAGGTTCTCAAAATGAAACATTTACAAGACAATTTAGAGGTGAGTATCCTGAGTGAATCTTCTCTTCAGAAAGATTGGTTAAAGCCAGAGGAGGATGAAGCTTGGCAGGATTTGTAAAAGGAGATGTTGTTGTTAATTAAACAGAAATGGTTTTACAGCTAAAATCATCCGATCTAACTCGGCTTTATTGTGTTCAAGAAGAGGATGCCCCCATAATTCATTCGTATTATCGGAGCAATCTTTTGCAAGAGCTTCTCCTATCTTCTCAAAATTCTTGTTAATGTCTTTCTTTAGACGCTCTGGTTCAGATAACACTCCCAGAACGAATACTCTTTCTTTTAGATCGTCTGGAATCTGACTCTGGACATAACTCAACCGATTTTCACTTTCATCGAAATCAATCAGGAAAACAATCATTATCTCTGAATATTGCCGCATCTCAGGGGCATGTTCTTTAGTAAATTTCTCAACAACTTTTTTCCAACCACGAGCAGGCGGCAGGACTTGAATAGCACGGTCGTTAAGGTTTGGATTAAGACGAAATCCGTTTACAATCTGGCGATTAGCATCATCTTCAGGCAACACAAAAAGGCACGGTTTATCCCTATTCACGCTCATAATTCTATATTGCCCATAATCAATGTATCGACAAGATCTCCTCTGACAGGTATCTTACTGAGCAATCCAATCAAAGTTGGTTCTAAGTGGCTTTTGCGATCGAGGACAAATGTATTTTCATCTGAAAACTTTCGGATTGCTTCCTCATTATGTGAGGTCACCAAAATTTGACCACTATTCTTAAATGAGCGTCGCAGTGATATAACAAAATGTCCCACCTCTGACAAAGAGAGATAGTTGTCAGGCTCGTCCCAGAAACAAAAAAGTGGCCCGTATGATTTGTTGGCAGCTAAGACGACAGCACAAAGAAAAAAGCATTTCTCTCCGTCAGATAAGTCTTCAAAGTCAACACTCAGATTCGCATTATTTTTTTCAAACCTAACAATCATGCTTTTGGAGTCTTTGCCGATCAGTTGATTCAAAAAATCCTGAATGTCAGGCATAACTTCTCGGAGATATTTATCAACCTGTGTGTAGGCGGCAGGATAGCGACTGAGTAGCCCAGAAATCCACTCCCCAAAGTTTGAACCATCCCGCTTTGGCTCCAATGTTTCGCCGTTGGAGTCTCCTGTCATCAAGCTTGGGATTGGGGCTAAAATAATCATGCGAGCAAGCCAAGTCCTGAAAATATGAAGCGGAGTGTCTGATTGATCTTGAATCACTGGAAGGGCGACAAGATGCCAATCTAGCCGAAACTCAGCTTCACGACTTCGCGAACTGGTGTGAAGAGTGACTTGGGCTTCTTTTCGAGAGTAAATTGGCTCTCCTGCAACTAGCAGTTGCTCTTCAAGAACTCGAAGTTCTCTAAAATTTTCTGGTAACTCCAAGGCAAGGACATATTTGTATAATTTCTCGTTTAGTAATGCTTCTATTTCAAAGCGGATCGGGACATCGGATCTACCACGAGCGAAATCTTTCGGGCCAATAAGTTCAAATGGTGGTTTGTCAAGATCGCGCATTCTATTGATGCCTCGACTGATGGACTGAAATATTTCTAATACTTTGCCAATAGTTGATTTACCTGAACCATTTTTGCCAATCAAAAGAGCAGATGGCAGCCCCTCTAGGTTCAGTTCAAAATTTTCTAGGCATCTGAAGTTGTTTACATATAGTCTTTGAAGCATATGAAAAATACTCCGAGGATTGGGAAGTGAAAGAACTTTTTGCTCGGCCTATCGCACCGTCACTAAGGAGGAAACAGATACTAATATAACCGTTGCGATCGCTCTCGCAAATCATCAAGCATAATTTTGGCATATTCGAGCCAGTTAGGAAACTCAGGCAGCAACGCATATACCCACACGATTCCATGTAGCTGCCGCATCTTGATGTACGGTTCCAGTGTCGCAGAGTCGGGGGCGTCTGGATAAGCTGCCCTCCCCGCGTCGTCAAGGTTAATCAAATCCCAAGCAACCGGACCGATGCAAGTATCCTCAAAATCGTTCCACAGCAATCCATCCGCAGTTGGAATTAAATTGAAAGCATGGGCATCACCGTGCAATGGCTGCAACAAATCAACTGAATTGCTCAACTGAGGAAGCAAGCGATTGTAAGTTTCTTGTAGCAACATTAGGTCGCTCTTGGGAAGGATGTCGCCAGCACTTTCAATCCGCTCAAGTCCGCGTGGAATATCGTTAAATGGCGGTGCTAAAAGCGGTAAATCGCCAGGATAATCGCGCAAAACGGCGTGCAATTCGGCTAGCATTCTTCCCACAATTGCAGACTCTGGTAAGGCATCAGATACTGGTTGGAAGTAGCGCCAGAAGGTCATAAACAGCCCATCATAATAGTGCGGCCCTGGTGGCAAAATATCGCTGGGTGGGACTACGTTCGCGCCTTTTGATCTCAGAAATTCAGCCACGGAAATTTCACGCAAAAGCCATGATTCGATCGGAGAGCGTAGCAAAGAGGTGATGGTACTTATACGGGCAACGATTGGTGCAGGTCGCAGATGGATTCTCACCGAATAAGCATCAGCAAGTACGTGGGGGTCGTTAACACTTACGCCGTGGGCAGTAGCAACAGATACCGCTGCTGCTACTGCTCTGGCAGTCAGTGGGGAAAGTTCTGGTTTTTCGGAGATTGACATGATAGGAACTTTTGGATTTGTAGAGTTTTAATTTTCTAAAAGGGGGTTTGAAAAGTTGTTCGCATTATCTTTATAGCGGGTTGCGACTTGATCAAATACAGCCCTTGCGGGTTTAAAGAGATATCTCGTGGTTCGGTGAATTGATTGGTAAAACCCACACCGTAAACAGGTGTATTCAACCAACTTGCAACCCGCTATACTGGTTGGAGATCCCCCTAAATCCCCCTTAAAAAGGGGGACTTTGAACCGATACCCCTAAATCCCCCTTAAAAAGGGGGACTTTGAACCGATACCCCTAAATCCCCCTTAAAAAGGGGGACTTTGAATTCGCTTAAACACGCTCTAAACTTTGGAAGTATTCTGCATATTCAATCTTGAATTCAAGTGCATTCTTGAAATCAGAGGAACGTTGCGACAGCGCCTCTACAATAGCTTCCTTAGTTGTTTCTGTTAAGGCGATAATCTGGGGTTTTTGAGGGATGCGAAACTGCGTGTGGTCGTGAAAAGTAATGGTAACAATGGTTCCCAGTGGCTTTCCTTCTGCTGAATTGATGGTACTCCACATCCAACGTTGTTGGTCGGTTTGTTCTTGATTACCCCATTCTCTTGAGATGTTGAAATCGCCAGGAAATCTGGGTTCGGGATGCAATTGAGCTTGTTTAAGCTGCTTGTGTACTGTTAGAAATAGCCAGCCTAGATACATTCCATATGCCATATCACCGGCTTTGTTGAATACGCCCACTAACTTATCAATATTCTTGTGAATTAAGGTTTGCCAGTTGAGCGCAATATGAGCTTCTATGTATTGAGCGATCGCCAAAATATCGCTCTGCTTATTTTCCGCCATAAATTCCTGTAATGATGCCATCTCTTGCTACCTCAATCGTACTCAAACATCACAACATCATCTGGGTATGATTTTTTTCCGCCTGTAGATTGATACAACTGCATAGCTGGAAGATTGCTTTCATTCGTTAACACAAATGCTTCAGAGCAACCCTCTATCCGACCAATTTTTCTGACGGCTGCGATTAATGCTTTCCCAATTCCTCTTCGTTGGTAGGTTTCTGCCACATCGATTGAATACAAAAATAACATTGGTTCATTTTTATCCCAGCGATCGAGAATATAACCAATGAGTTGACCGACTAGCGCATCATCTAACTCTGCTGACAACAAAATGTTTTGAGAATTGCTGAGAAATTTGACAATTGTTTCTTGACTAGGTGCTGTATCCCAAAACAGCGTAATGCTTGCTTGTGCTTTTTCCCATTCATCTGTTGTCAAGCGAGCGATTGAGAGTTCTTCTATACCCATCTCGGCGCTAAATCCTTTGATTTAATCCTACCAAAACTTGATCCACCCATCCAAAACTAGAAAATTGCCAGACCAGTTAAGGTAACCAAGCAACCTAACTGAATAACTAAGCATAAGAACCTAAAAAATGGATCGATACCCGCTATGTGAATCGCTGAGTGTATAAGCCGAAATACGATGTATACAACAACAAGCGAATCTACTGCGATTCCAGATACGCCCCGAACTGTCAGGAGGAACACAACTCCTATATACAAAGGAAGGTTCTCTACCAAGTTGGACTGCACCCGAAATAGTCGCCAAAGCAAGCTTTCGTCGTTGGGTGTGGCGAAATCTTTTACAGATCCACCAGCAGATAGATGCCGAATCCTGACTGTGAGCAGAAGGATAACGACAGCAATCGTCCACAGGATGAAAATTACTAAACCCCAAAGAGGGAAGGTCATATCGATAGTAGCCATGACTGAACTCCTAAACTTCATTTTGTCAAATATAACTCTCAAACACTGCCACAAGCTGTAATCGAAGCAGAGGAAGATAAGTGTGGTAGAGTGTAGAGCGATATGCCTTGGGCTAGCTGCGCGATCGCAACAAGGAATCGACCGATTTGTTCTGCCGCATTCGGTTGTTCCTATGACAGCCGACTACGCCATTTCTTAGGGTCTTGAGAGCAATGAAAAACTGAGTAGACAATAATAGTATTGTCCAAATTTTCATAGAAAATTACGTAAGGGAAGCGACGAACTACAGCCCTTCGATAGCTCTCGTGAACCACCCCATACATCTGAGGATTTCGCCGGATAAATTGAATACAAGCATCAACACAACGAAGAAACTCTTCACCCAAGCCAGGTTCTTGTTCTTCGTACCAAATGTAAGCCTGAGCCACATCTTGTTCTGCCTCTGGCAGAATAATCAGATTTCTAAGCACGATGCTGTCTGTTGCGAATTCGTTCCTTAGCCGCTTCCCATGAACTGCCTGAGCCAGGATTCTGCAAATAGACTGCTTTTCTTCTTGCAAGTTCTTCTTTTTGCCAGTCAAGCACAGGTATTTGCTCTGGAACCAAAGCAATGCTGTCCCATAAGTCTTCAAGAAGCTGCAATTTTTCTGAGAGGGTTAACTCAAAAACCTGAGTAAACTCTGCCTTCATACTGACCTCGCTCAGTAAGTAGCCATTTTGTTCTAAGTCTATCACTGGCAGCACTAAACGGCAGAACTGCTTGCTTCACCAACCGCAGATAGCACCAAGAGGAAGCTAGCGAGCGATCGCATCACAGCAATCGCTTTTAAGCTACTTTTGTAGCGATAAATCCAACGTGAGCTTTTCTAAATGTTAACTCTCCATATCGGCGAATGATTTTGACTCGAAAGCCAACTTGCCGCAGTTCTTTGGCAATTTCAGCACTTTTATACAATCTAACGCGGTGAATTTCTGCACTTTTGCGATAAAGCTCGCCAACTTGACGGAATATAGTCATTTTGCGAGTTAAAGTACTTGTTTTCTTATCCTCTTCTTTTTCCAGCAAAATTGCCCATTCTTCCCTTTCGTAATAAGTTTGGTGGGGATTGGAAACCGTTAAAGATCCTGGTTGCAGAATATCGAAAATAAATAGACCGCCTGGGCGTAATGCTTCGTATATTCGAGCGAATAGTTGTTTTATTTCGCCTAAGCCATGTTCGTCAAATTGATAATTTAAGCATTCTCCGATTGAAGTTACGGCATCGCATTTTGGCAGTTCGACTCTCAGTAAAGATGCTGTTTGGAAATTAGCCTTTGGTGCTTTTTTCTTGGCTAAATCTATCATCGCATCTGATATATCTATTCCCAAAACATCATATCCGGCTTCGGTGAGGGCTTTTGCCCAGATGCCGCTACCGCATCCCAAATCGACAATTAGACCTTTTTCTATACCTTGTTGGCACAATATTTCTAGCAATCCGGGTGCGGATTGAGTGGCGAAAGTGCCAAATCCTACATCGTGAATGTAAGCCAGATCTTCTTTGTAGCCGCGATCCATAGAACAATAAGCTACTGAACTATTTGATTATTTTATCTTGGTACGGCGCTAAAGCGCCTACTACGAACGACAATAAGCTACTGAACTATTTGATTATTTTATCTTGGTACGGCGCCCAAGCGCCTACTACGAACGGAGCGAACGCTCTCACCACTGCCAGTCCTTAACATAACTACACATTTGTTTTTACAGGGAGTGTGATGATAAATTCAGAACCTTGACCGAGGGTAGAGTTGACTTCGAGCAAACCATTATGTTTTTGAGTCACAATTTGATCGGCGATCGCTAACCCCAATCCTGTCCCTTTGCCAACGCTTTTAGTGGTGAACAGATGGTCGAAAATCTTGTGCTTCACTGATGCGGGAATTCCCGTGCCATTGTCTCTAATTTTAACACAAACTGCGTTCTGAGTTTCGACGCATTCGGTGGTAATGGCAATCCAATTTGGCTCAGCTTTAATCTCTGCAAAACTGCGGCCTATATTCGACTCTTCCAGCGCGTCGATGGCATTCGCCAGAATATTCATAAACACCTGATTTAGTTGTCCGGCAAAGCATTCAACGTTAGGAATCTGACCGTAGTTTTTGATGACTTTAATCTCTGGACGATTTTCGTTGGCTTTGAGCCGATGTTTGAGAATCAATATCGTGCTGTCGAGTCCTTCATGCAAGTTGAAGGGAACGGGAGTGTCGCTATCAGCACGGGAGAAGGTTCGCAGTGAAGTGCTGATGTTACCGATGCGAGCGACTCCTTCTTGCATTGAGCTAACCAATTTGGGTAAATCTTCGCGTAAGAATTCTAAATCAATTGTTTCGATTTCATCTTCTATTTCCGCATCGGGATTGGGGTATTTTTCTTGATATAAATCGATTAAGCCAAACAAGTCTTTGATATAGTCGAGGGCAGGTTGGATGTTGCCTTTGAGGAAGCCAACTGGGTTGTTGATTTCATGGGCTACGCCTGCTACCAAATTGCCTAAAGCCGACATTTTTTCCTTCTGCACCAGTTGCAGTTGCATTGTTTGAAGTTCTTGTAAGGTTTGCTCCAATTGCTGAGATTTCTGGCGCAGTTGTTCGGCATAAGTTTGGGATTGTTGATAGAGTCGCGCATTTTGTAGAGAAATTGCGGCTTGGGAACAGAGGAATTTGAGCAATTCGACGCGCTCGCTAGTAAATGCTTGACTGGTGAGGGAGTTTTCTAGATACAACACGCCAATTAGCTTGCCTTGATTCAGAATGGGGGTACACAACAGACTTTGGGGTTGGTGTTGAGTGAAATAGCGATCGCTAACAATGCTGGGATGGGTTTTAGCATCGGTAATGACGGTTTCTAAGGTGCGTTCTACATAGTGAATCACGGCTGATGGGAAGTGCAAGCACTCATTTACAGACTGGGGAGACAAGCACTCAATGGCATTATTTAAATATTCGACAGCGACTTCTAACTCGCCGTCGCGATCGAGAAATAGAGCCGCTTTATCGGCTCCAGAGTTTTCGACAATGACTTGCATTAAAGTAGCAAGTAGTTTATCGAGATGGATTTCGCTGTAGAGTGTTTGAGCCGCTTTAAGGAGAGTGCCGAGATCGAGCAGGTTAGAGATAGAAGTGGCAGTACTGGAGACAGTTTGGTGCAGGGAAATAAGGGTATTAACCGAAGTGGCGAGGGGTGAGATATCGCTAATCTGCAATCTTTGCAAAATTGGACTCAGTAGTTTCGGATAGCGGGTTGCCAAATCTTCAACTTTGGCTTTGGCTCCCCATTTGGCGTAGCAGTAGTAGGCTGCTTGCATATAGCCTGCGGCAACTTTTTCTTTACCCCAGTCGAGGTAGAATTTAGCAGCGAGTTCGTTGCTAAGTGCTTCTTCTTGGATGTATCCGTTGGCTTTGGCTCCAGAGATGGCGCGATCGTACCAATCTCCTGCTTCATAATTCTTGCCTAAAACGCGGCATTTTTCCGCTTCTACTAAGTCAACCTTATGTTGGTGATTCATGGGGGCATAGTGCGCCCAGTGCTGTTGTAATTGCGTTTGGTTTTCTTCCACCCGCCCTAATGCCTCTGATCTCTTCTCTGATTGTGGACTACTAGCTGCTAGAACGGTCAAAGAATCATAGAAATAAAATGCTGGTTCACCAACAGTTCCAACAACAGCCATTAAATAGTGTCTGACCTCAACTGCATGGTTTTGAGCTGATTCAATTTCCCCAAACAGGTAGCAAAGCATCAGCTTGTATAAATAAAAGAAATACAACCCAAACAAGTCATGGGCTTCGAGCAGTAGGGGCAGAAATTCTGCTTCTTGGAGGGCTTCCCCAGACAAAATACTAGGCTCAGACCCAACCCCCAGCAAATTTAAAATAGATTGCCAATAGATGCGACACCAATTAGCTGTTATCAGTTGATTTAATTGCATCAATCCATTGCAGTAGGCGCGAGTCTCCTGCTCCAAGGTAGCAAGGGGCTGACCGGACCAAAAAGAATTGAGGCAAAACTTGTGGGCAGTATATCCGACGTATTCCAGGTTTCCGACTTCTAGCGCCGCCGCATACCCCTCTTGCAGAAGCGGTAGCGTTTTTTTAATGTGAGATTTGCGGTGTAATATGAATAATCCCACCACACTGAATATCTCTGGCTTGACAGCTTTAGTATCCATTTTGGAGACGACCCGAAGTGCCAAATGACCGAACTTTACCCCTGTATCCACATCTTGCAAAAGATTACAAGCAATGATGCTATAGCTAGCATAACCAAAGGCGGAAACTGATGTATTTCCATATTGAATAGATAGCTTGACTGACAAGGTAACCAGCAATGGAAACAAGGGAGACCCAGAGATGTAAGCGGCTGCTATGATGCTATTGGTAATCTGAACAATGGCGATTTTTTCCACCTCCGTCATCATCGGCAGGTTAACAAAGTCTTCAATTTCCCTGTCTCCAATCAGTTGTGCAATCTCTGCAATTGCCTGTTGAATGTCATGCTCTGTGGGTGTTTCGGGAAAAGTGACACCCAACTGTTGCAAGAGTTGTTGGGCAATGGCAATGGCTTCGGTCAGTTTATTCTGGGAGAAATTGGCTAGAATCCTGATGTGGTAAACATTAACCTTTTCAAGTAAAGTGTGTGCTTGCTCGAACACCATCTCAATCAAACGATCCATTGCCTCAAAGTCACCGCATAGCGAAGCTAATTCAGCCCCTAAGTCATGGAATGCTAGACTCATTTCATATTGCTGTTGCCAAGGTTTTTCTCCTAGCATTGACAATCCAATGCTGGCATATTCACGCCCCGCTTGATAGGCGGTGGCGACTCTCGCTTTGCGACAGGCAATCAGATTGAGTTCGGCTAATTCATCTCGGTCTTTTTGTTCGGTAATTAAAGTAGTTCCATAGTTTAATTGATTGACCAGTTCAAAAATCCGCTCAACTCTTGCTTCTTTTGATATACTTTGCAGCAGCAGTTGTCCGATGTGGTAATGGGTCGTTTGTTTTTGGTCGTCGGGAATGAGTGAATAGGCAGCTTGTTGAACGCGGTCGTGCAAAAACTTGTAGGGAACCGATATATCTTGAGTAGATGTTGCGTCATTGTTTTGGAAAAACTTATAAGTTTCACTAATCGGCAGAATCAACCCTGACTGCAACGCTTTCCACAAATCCGCAGCCGCATCAACTAGCGATTTTTCCGACACAATCGCCAACGTCGTCAAATCAAAAGAGTTGCCAATACAAGCGGCTAACTTCAGCATTTCTTGCGTTTGGTCAGGCAATTTTTGCAACTGCGCTGCCATAAACTCGACCACGTCCGATGTGAGGGCAGCGGCTTTTACCTGCGCTAGATCGCATTCCCAGTGTTGTTCTTTCTGGTTGAATGCAATCAAGCGTTCGCTATACAATGCCTGAAGAAACTGCGTGGCAAAAAACGGATTACCCTTGGTTTTATGATATGTTATATCCGTCAATGGTTGCGCTAATTCTTTTGAGCAAAAGATCGTATCTGCTACCAACTTATTAATATCTGCCCGATGCAACGCTGCCAGGGTAATTGTGTTAATCGTTGCACCTGCTTTTTTGATTTCCTCCAGCGTCAACATCAACGGATGTGCTGGAAACACTTCATTATCTCGATAAGCACCCAGCAATAGCAAATATCCGGTTTCCGTTTCACTCAACAACAGTTTCAGCAAAGAAAGCGATGCCGAATCTGCCCACTGCAAGTCATCCAAAAACATCACCAACGGATGCTCAAGAGTAGTAAAGACTTGAATAAACTTCTGGAACAGCAAGTTAAACCGATTCTGCGCCGCACTGCCGGATAATTCCGGTACCGGTGGCTGTTTGCCAATAATCCGTTCCAGTTCGGGAATAACATCAATAATAACCTGCCCGTTCTCGCCTACAGCTTGCAGGATTTTGCTTCGCCATTGTGAGAGTTGAGCCTTACTTTCCCCCAACAATTGCGCCATCAAATCGCGGCAGGACTGGACAAAGGCAGAGAAAGGAATGTTGCGCTGAAATTGGTCGTATTTCCCTTTGATAAAATAGCCGCGCTGACGCACAATTGGTTTGTGAACTTCATTCACTACGGCAGTTTTGCCAATGCCGGAAAAGCCTGCAACCAGCATCAGTTCGCTGCTGCCGTTAGCGACGCGATCGAAGGCTGATAATAAGGTGGCAACTTCGGTCTCTCGACCGTAAAGTTTTTCTGGGATAATGAAGCGATCGCTCCTATCCTGTTGCCCAATCTCAAACTCCGCAATCGTTCCCGTTTCCTTCCATTGATGCAGACAAGTTTCCAAATCGTGCTTCAATCCCATTGCACTTTGATAGCGATCTTCGGCATTTTTTGCCATCAATTTCGCCACAATTTGTGATAAGACGACAGGCACAGATGAATTGACCTCGTGTAGCGGTCGTGCAGTTTTTGCCAGGTGACAGTGAACTAACTCCATTGGGTCATCGGATTGAAACGGCAGTTTCCCAGCAAGTAGTTGATAGAACGTCACCCCCAAGGAATAAAAATCGCTGCGATAATCAATCCCGCGATTCATGCGTCCGGTTTGTTCTGGTGATAAATAGGCAAGGGTTCCTTCTAAAACGTTGGGATTTTGGATTTCTTGGGTTTCTCTGGGTAAAAGTGACGAGATGGAAAAGTCAATTAATTTGACTTGTTTGGTTTCTTCATGAATCAGGATATTGGCAGGTTTAATATCTTTATGAATAACCCGGTGTTGGTACAGGTGGTGCAGGATATCCGTGAGTTGAATTGCGATCGCACCAAATGTAGCGATCTCTAGCGGGTGTCCTTGGGTAAATTGCGATAGAGAAATCCCGCCAAAGTCTTCCATCACGAGAACGTAGCCATTCCCGCAAGGTTCTAGACTATAAGGTTGGATAATTCCCGAATTGCTACTGTATATCTCAGTAATTCCACGCATAATGGCGTACTGATTGCGAAACTGCACCAACTCGCTAAAGGTAGGCATTTCGTTTCGCAGCAGCTTCAAAATCACCTGCTTAAAGTCAGACTCTCGAATTGCTCGATAAACTAACGTTCTCGAACCCGTGTAAAGTTGCTCGGTAATTTGATATCCGGCGATCGCGCCACCTGGCAGCATGTTCATCCCAGTCATTCTCCTTGAATGCGTTTAAGCGTCATCATTTATCATGCCCATTGGGAAGCTGAGTTTAACAAGACCGGGGTAGATTTACGCGCCAGCTGCCCTGGTGTTGGCGGTCTGACGCGCTAATTCATCATGTTATCCGGGGTTAAGCGATATGCCGACCGCACGAATCCGCGCATCCGCAATGCTGAGCGAACGCGAACGCAAAACTCCGCAGTTAGGTTTAACATAACTACATATCGAGGAGTATGGGAGAGCTTCGCCCATGACAGAAAACGTAACTCGGCGCAGATTCCTGTTATACAGTTGGGCCGCATTGGGAACGAGTTTATTGCTGAAAGCTTGCAACAGCAATACCCAAACCACAAAAACGGATAAAAATTTCCCAGTTGCCATTGTTTTACCGGGAATTATCACCGATAAAGCTTGGAATCAATCTGGTTATCAAGGCGTACAAACGGCGAAAGAAAAGCTAGGAATTGAAACCGCTTATGTAGAAAAAGTCCAGCCAGCAGATCAAGCAGAAGCGATGTCCGACTTTGCGCGGCGAGGGTATAAAGTAGTATTTGCCCACGGCGGACAATTTGATGCAGCAATTCAACAAGTAGCGGCGCAATTTCCCAATACCTTTTTTGTGGGTGTGAATGGTAACGTCAAGGGAAATAATATTGCCTCGTTACGCATCGATCACCTGCAAGCAAGTTATGTCTGCGGAATTATTGCGGCTGCGATGACAAAATCGGGGCAATTGGCTTATCTTGCTGCACAGTCATTTCAAGCGACAGATGAAGAATTGCGAGGATTTGAATTAGGGGCGAAGTCTGTGAAGCCGAATATTAAAATTGCTTCGAGTTATACGGGTGACTGGAATGATGCGGCGAAGGCGAAAGAAGCAACCCTGGCTTTAATTTCTTCTGGAGTGGATGTGGTTTATCAGTGGTTGGATAATGCCTCGCCTGCTGTGCTGCAAACTGCTGCGGAAAAGGGTGTATTTGCGTTTGGGAATACGGCTGATCAATTAGATGTTGCGCCCAAGGCGGTGTTAACCAGTGCGGTGAAGCGAATTGATTTGGCTATTGCTTATTTAGCAGATTTGGCGGTGAAGGGGAATCTTAAAGGAGAGATTTACACGATTGGGTTAGAAAATCCCGAAATTTTACATCTGGGCAAGTTTGGCGCGATGGTTTCCCAGGAGGTGCAGCAAAAAGCAATGCAGACGAAACAAGCAATTTTGGCTAAAAAAATTATGTTTGAACCTTGTAAGGAAAATGGCAAGGATACTCGATGCGCGAAGCAGACGTAATTACAGCGGAAAACGCTGTATGAGCTTTTTTGTACTCTTCTCGCTCCTCCAAACTGTATAGGTTATTCAGAGGAATCTTGCCATTTGTCTGGGGCCAGTTCAAGTTCGGCGATCGCGTGACAGCGCTCGAAGTGTCCAGAGCTTTTAAGTGCAGTGTCAGGAGCCAAGTATAAAGGAATTAGGAATTAATTGCATGTGCGAACCCCAGTTCAACTCAGGAGGGATGTTCTATGCTGACCCAAGAGGTTCTCCGTTCTTTTCTTGGCCCGCCAGGAGCCTATTTACATATCCCTTTTTGCCGGTCTATTTGTCCATTTTGTCCCTACAACAAGATCGTCTACCAGCCCGAACTCGTCCGTCGCTACTTCATGGCAGTGGAAGAGGAAGTGACTCGCTATGTTAAGCATTTGGAAGCACCTTTTACCTCCCTCTATATCGGTGGAGGAACGCCAACGCTGTGTCTCGATGAACTCTCCTCGCTCGTTGCGAAAATCCCTGTTAAGGGCGAACGGGCAATGGAAATCTTACCTACCCATGCCACTGGCGATCGCCTCGACCAGATCGAGAAGATGGGCATTACTTTCATCAGTCTGGGAGTCCAGTCTTTTAATGCCGACATGCTCCGCCACTTGAAGCGCCCCAATTCTGTGCTAGACAACCAACAGGCACTCGATCGGGTGGCAGGTCGATTTGCTTGCGTCGATATTGACCTGATCTTCGACGTCGCTTTTGAGGATGAGACGGTCTTTCTGCACGACCTAGAAACTTGCTTTATCAGAGGAGCCGACCAGGTTTCTACTTATCCGCTGATGCGTTTTGGTTATACGCCCTTTGGTAAGGGGGGTCACGATCGCCGCCAGGAACATATACTATTGCACAAGGCTGAGGAACTTGCCTCCCGTTACGGCTACGAACGCCGCTCGGTGTGGACATTTAACCGCAAACAAGCTCCCAATTATACCTCCATTACGCGCCCATTTTACCTCGGTCTGGGAGCGGGTAGCGCTTCCTACACCGGGCGCTTGTTTCTAGTCAACCACTTCTCTATTGACCGCTATATCGAGAAGGTTCAGGCAGGAGAGCTTCCCATTGCCCGGACTGTGAAACTTTCCGCCTTCCCATCTTCAGCCTATGCCCTGTTCTGGCAGTTATACACGGGTTCTATCGATACTGATGCTCTTGCAGATCGCTTTGGGACAATGCTGGCAATGGGGTGGCGAACCCTGTTCTCTCTGCTGGCGTGGGCAAACTATCTGGAAAAAGATGACAATGTCTTTATCCTGACTCCCAAGGGGCGCGATCGCTACCACGACCTGGAACAGTGGGTGACCTATCACTTCATCGAGCCACTTTGGGCTGAGATGATGCAGGAACATCGTATCAGTGCCCGTGCCCAAAATGGAGCCAATTAACGGCTAAATCTGCCAAAATTCCGGTGATGAAGTCGAGCCGCTTTTGATCAGACTGGCAATTCTGAGCTATTACCATTAGAAACGAAAACTAAGTATCGCTTGGTGACAAATTTACCTCAAGAAAGAGAAATGGCTCTTTCTAAAGTGTAAGATATCAATCTGTAACCATGCACATAACATACTAATCCCTAGAATTCCTGCATAAACAGCCACCCCAAGCCAAATCAGAGGAATACCTCTCCAAGAGGAAATTTGAACTCTACTTGGTGGAGTAAACACAACTTGAAACTTGGCAAAGCCTTTTAAAGCTTCGGTTTCCCAAGCCACCGAACTCGACTCGCTAGCTAATTCAGGTAGTGGAGTTTGGTCAACATTGTCAGCTGAAGCTTGGTTCATGGGTTCATAAGCAATCACCGTTCCATTCCAGTTAACTCCGACGAGATAGTTCAGTTGACCGATGGATGTTCTTAGATCGGTTTTCCAGATTTGAGAAATCCTATAATCCAGGATCTTTTCTAACCTTTGAATGTCCCAATAGTTAACAATATCAGTGGCTAAAGCTAAGGGAGACTGAAGTAAAGGATGCTGACTGACCGATTTCTTTTTAAGAAGGCAAAAGCCAATGGCTTGAGTTGTTGGTAACAGGGTCAGCGAGAGTACGTCCAGATTGAATCGCAACCAGCCACGAGTTAAAAATCCAAGCAAAAGTGGAACGCCTCCTGATAGCACTGCAATCAATGGAATCAGAATCCACCAACGGGCTTGAGTAACGTATGGACGCAAAACATACCACTGTAGGTATCCATAAATCAAAATGGCTGCAATTGAGGTTAGCAAGATAACTGTCAATACAAGAAGTAGAGAGATTCCCGCTCCAGATCCCGCATTAGCAGGAGAAAGAAGTGAGTTGATCCACAGATCTGAAACTGTCTGGATGGATGCGATCGATGCCAGACCCAGACCCATGACTAAAATCCATTTCCAATCTGATATATATTGACGAAGAATCAGCCATTGAGAAGTTCCGAGAAACATTCCTGAAATGATTCCAGCAGCCATTCTATATTGTAATTGACTTCGCTCCCAGAGCTGGTCAAAAGCTGCTTGAGAGGCTAGGAAATGATACAAGCTGGCTCAAACTTGTAGCGAGGACAAAAACGATCGCAAACCTAAATCTCTCGAATGGTTTGATCAATAACCGTTGAGCATCAGCCAAGTTATATGAAGTAGACATAGATTATCAAACCAACTTAACTCATCAGGGTTTTAAGGCTTTTATGCCAAAGGAATAGGATAGAGAGTAGAAGCTATGACTTAAGTGTAGTTACTTATTTGCCACCATACATAAGTAACTGTTTATACTAGGCGAATCTCACCCCACTGGAGACATCTGAACCCATCCGGTTGTGGTTCGGTGATGATGCAATCTGTATGACAGATGCCATGCTCAGTGACAAAGTGGCGATCGATATTCGTCAGCAGCAGGGGCAACATCAGTTGAAAGATACCGCCATGCCCGACCAGTAAAATGTGGTTGTCAGAGCGGAATTCTGCCTCAGTCAGTCGCTCAATGAACGGCACAAACCGATTTTTGATTTCCAGAAAACTCTCACCCCCATCTAGTTTGCGTTGCCAGTTCTGCTGAACTACCCAATCTTGAGCGATTTCCCGATGGAGTCGCCAGCTTTCCTGGTCAGATTTTCCTTCCAGAATGCCACAATCATACTCGCGGAGGGCATCGGTGATTTGGTAAGGCTCTCCCAGTTCGTCAGACAGAATTTCTGCCGTTTCGATCGCCCGACGCAAAGGGCTGGTAAAGATGGTAGATAGAGGAAACGGCTTGAGGTTTTCAGCCAATGTGCGGGCTTGTTGTTGTCCTTTCGCTGTCAAACTGTAGCGATCGCCACGATTCGATATCACCTGCAAGCGGTTGGCTTCACTTTCGCCGTGTCGAATGAAGTAGAGTCGCATAAGGTTATAGTTGCTGTCCCAATAGCTCCAACCATGTAGTTAAACGTATTTTTAACGGCTTTCATGTAAAAGTCTCCTCCGAACAGCTTTTCACCATCCCAAGAAAAAAGGTGATCTAACGCTGCCAAGGACAAACCAAGCAAAAATAAGACGGGAAATCCCTGGAATAGCCAACGTTCTTCGTTTTGAGTCCTCTAAGGGTTTTGGCGAAATAATCTTCGCCGTCACTGTCCCCACAGCATACTGCTCTTTGAGCAGTGCGATCGCCCGACACAACTGCGTGAGAGGTTGGCGGCTGGACTGGGGATAAAGTGAAGTTATGCCGAAGATTCCTCAATGCGATCGCTTCCCAGTGCTGGGGCAGATCACCTGTTAACGGGTTTTGGGTCTGGGGGAAACTTCGTCACGGTGCAGAAACTGGCGGGACATTCCAGCTTTGCTGTTACTTCCAAGTCCGATAGAGGCGGCGAAGAAGTGAAAAAGAAAGCGGTGAATTTGTTGAAGTTTTGAGCGGTCTGATCGGAAGGTAATTCAATATGAATAATGCGAATCACTTAAGCTTTAAGGATCTAGTCGATCTAGCGTTCAAGTTACATGAAACCATCAATTGGTATTGGAGTTTATCCGCGATTTCGTTAGCCTCTTTATTGATTTTTATCTACTCGAAAAAATTTAAGTTTACTCTCCAAGAAAAGCTAGGGTTGCTTCTGGTTTGTCCCGGGTTTTTATTGATGAATTATTTGGCGCTTAAACGCACAGTTATATCCGCTTCATTTTTAATTAAATAACTGAATTTCAGAGGGCAAAAAACGGCAACAAATTTAAGTCCATCTACCCAGGGGTTTCTTACCGATTTAGCAACTCAATCTGGAAACTATATTTGGATTTTAATTCACGCTATAGTCGATTTAGTAGTGATATTTTTTATAGCGACACTTCCATCTCCATCTGAACTGCGGGGTACTCCCGCCAGAGTGCGATAGCACTTGGCGGTGAGGGGGATAGCAGGTGAGCGAGGAATCCCACCCCCGACCGATTTTGGCTAACACACAAAGAGAAAGTGGGGTGGGTGACGAGTGAACAAT